>DASTBJ010000038.1:0-3364 GCA_035712125.1 Terriglobia bacterium | reverse complement strand
TCGGACCTTTGTCGGCAACAATAAAATTTTCTCCGACACGATTCAAAATTTCACCGTGAACGCCTATCGCCGCGTCGATCTGACGGCCCAGATTTCCGGCGGAGCGGATCTCAACCTGGCAATTTCGCGCTTGAAGATGCGGCTGGCCTCGATTGCAAACGTCTGCAAAACTCCAGAGCCTGAAGTGACTGTCCTGTCGTTCAATCCATTCGGTCCGGTGCTTGCCGTCCGTCCGTATTGTCACAACGACCACTATTGGCAGGTTTATTTTGAGGCCAACATGGCGATCAACGAAGTGCTCGGTGATCGTGTCTTTCCGGCTCCTATGTATCCGGTAGCCCTGTCCGACAAAGGAAAGGCGACGGCCGCAGGAACGGCGGCTTGACGGTAGCTTTCACGGTCCCGCTTTTGCTGAGGTTCTAGGGAACCGATCCCGAGGCCTGAATGATTTTGATTTTGCCAAGCTCCGTTGTGTACAAGAGGTTCACTTCGGGAGATCCTTCCGGCGTCGTGTGGGAAGCGTCGTTCAGAACAATTGCGCCATCGAGGCTCGGGTCGTCATAGTAAAGCCGGACTGCCGACGGAAACGCCCACGACTCGAAACCACCGGGGAACCGGTGTTCGCGGTCCGGCGAGGCGTATCTTAAGACAAAGTACGTCTTCGGTTCAGGACTGGCGACCTGTGCGGAAATTTGTTTCAGCACTTCGATTGTCGTCTTCGCCGTCACTATCCACTTCTGGCTCTGGCCAACGATGAATGCGGTGAATGTCGCGATGACAAGCAGGATTGGCAACATCGAAATCGCACGAGGCCTCGTCAATTCGCCTTCGGCCGGCTGGTAAAAAGAGCGAACCACGGCGCCGAGGAGAATGGCGGATGCAACTGCGGCCATGTACGTATAAATGCCGGACCGAAAAGCCAGCGGCATGAACGGAGCCATCATAATGGCGTACAGCAGAATCGAAAATGCGACGTCATGACGCGTGACGAGATTGAAACGTATTCTGGCACCATTGAGATACCGCGAGAATGCCACCGCTCCACCCAGAATGATCAACATCCCGTATGTCCGCCAGAAATACTCCAGGAAATTACTCCACAGATTCCTCACGGAGAGCGAATACGAATAGGTGCCCACGACATGAATGCTGAATGGGACGGCTTCGGAACGTCCTCGTAGGGCGAGGTAGAGCGTGACCACGCCGAGAAGAACCCCAATTAACACCGTCGCCTTGACGACCGGGATGGTCTCTTGTCCGCTACGCTTCACGTAAACCGCGAGAAGCGCCAGTGCCGCAGGAAGAGTCACCCCGCTTTCCTTTGAGAAAATCGCGGCGAAGCCCAGCACTAACACGGCTGCCGCGGTTGCAAACTTCCCTGTCCTCAGAAAGCGATGCATAACGCACAGCGCGCCAACGTAAAACGTTGTCGTCAGCAGGTGCGCGCGGGTGCTGATCCACATGACCGCCCAGGTATTGGCGGGTAGGAGCAAGCCGAAACCGAAAGCGGCCCAGAATGCGCCCACCCTTGATCCCCACAGTCGTTCGGTGAAAGCGTAGATCAGGAACATGTTGAGGATATGCAGCAGGAGGTTCTCCACTGCCATGGGGAATGGATTTACTCCCCACGTGTGCCAATCGAACCAGAACGTCAGCCACGTTACCGGCGCGTAGAACGGTCCGTCAACAGCGGACGTCAGACCCCTGGCAATCGAATCGTGCGAGGCTGAAAACAGGTGGACGAAGTCATCGTGAATGAACCCTTTTCCGATCATTGGAAGAAAGACAGCGGTGGTGAACGCCGCCAGTGTCAGCAGGTGAAGTTTGGCCGATTGTCGGATAGCGTCCATTTCAGCGATCTGCGTCACAGTGGGAATCGCATCATCTGCCTGAACTTTTCCAGGCCAGCGCCTGAAGCATTTTGAAGAATACTTCCGTGTTATCCATTACGGAGGTGAAGAGCCTTGAGCCGGGGCCAGACGCGGCGATAAAAATGTCTGTGGCCGTGTGCTCTCCGTATGTCGGAACCGGCTCCCTCGAGGCATCCGGGTTAAGGTCGCTAAGGTCTCGCGGCAGTGCATCCGGCGGGTTCGGCTCTGCCCTGCCAAAAGTGCCGAAATCGAGGGCCAACCCGCGAGATGCGTTGGGAACATCAGGAAATCCATCGCCATCGCGATCTTCATAATTCGTGAACCCGACAGAACCGGCTTCGAATCGAGACACCAACCGGCCGTTTTCGACGACACCAGGAAGGACAAGTCCCGCGGTCTCATGATCACCGGTCACGACGATCAGGGTATCGTTTCTGCTCCTCGCCCATCGCTTCGCCACACCCACAGCGCGATCAAGTTCAATCGTGTCGTAAATGGCGCGCACCGGGTCGTGACGATGAAGACTACGATCAATGTTTGCAGCTTCCACCATGAGAAAAAATCCATCGCGGTTGCGGGAGAGCACATCAAGGGCCTTCTCGACCATCAACTCGAGGTCCGGCTGATCCGGAAACTGCCCGACCGCGGTTCTCGCGTTCGCATTCCCTCGCCGGGACTCCATACGGTCCAGACGCGACGCCATCTGCGCAGGATGAAACAATCCCAGCAGCTTGCCCGGCTCTTTTACGGATCGAAGCTCAGCGGCCGTCGATACGAGCGTGTAGCCTCTTTGCTTGAATTCCTCCACGATGTTACGCGCATCGTTCCGTTGGCTGGCAAAGTTTCCGAGGAGTGGATTGCCATTTGGAACAAAGTATCGTGTTCCTGCGCCCAGCAACACCTCGGGTGAGCTTGAAAACACCTGCTCGGCAATTTGCGAATTGAAGTAGCGCCCGTACGTATGACTGGAAAACGCGCCGGGTGTCGAATCGGTCAACGAGAACGTTGAAACCAGCCCGATTGACATTCGGCGAGTACGTCGAAGAAGTTCGGCGATATTTTCGACTCTCGGATTGTCGACAAAGGTTGGAACGAGTCCCGATTGAATCATGACAGCGGCAGCGGCATTGTTGCGGGGAGTTGCCCGACCGCCGCCCGGACCGGTGTTGTCGCTGAACACGCCATGGCCACTATTGTCTCCCTTGTTACCGGTGGCATATGCGGCCGCCGACGGAGAGGAATCCGTGACAAGCGAGTCACGGCTGGGCGTCATGACAAACCCGTTCGCTTCAAACGTATCCATTTCCAGACGACCATTGAACCGGCCGGCGGTCAACCCTTTGCTCAAGATGCGGGCAGCCGTGCGCTGAGCGACGCCCATACCGTCCCCGATAAACAGAATAATGTTCTTGGCCGCACGCGGTTCAGGAGCAATCGGAAGGACTTCGACATTAACCTCGGCAGACAAAACTGATCCATCAGAATCGGTCAGT
>DASTBJ010000037.1:0-12418 GCA_035712125.1 Terriglobia bacterium | reverse complement strand
TCTACGACCTCGATGAGAGCGAAACCACCGAGACACTCGACGCGCCATCTCAGGGCGTTGACTACACCATCTTCTTCGGCCTGATTGATTCTATCGTGCTTCCCGCCAGGGGACAGGGCGGCGCCCGGGTGACCCTTCATAGCGGCGAGGTGCTGCAATTCGAACTCGCTGGCGACCTGTCCGATGGGAATGCCGGCATGCTGATTTTCGTCGAAGGCCGGAAACAGCCCGAGTACGTACGCTGGGCCGAGATTAGCGAGATCCAGTTCGATCGCCCGCCGGCGATGTACCCGCCACTCGAAGCGCGCTAGCGGCCTACGGATATTGCCAGTGGCTAACGGCGCACATCAGGCAATCCTCAGCGCTTTAGCAGCCGCTCGAGGTCACCGAGCAAATCCTTGCCCCGGTGGAAGCCGCGAATCTCGATTGCTCGGAGCGCTTCACGCGCCGCACCGATGTCGTCTTCGGATGCGATCTTCAGGAGGGCTGCCAGGTCCGCGCGATCCTGAGGGCGGCGTTCATCATCCCGAGAGAGCACCTTAGTCGCGATCAGATGATGTGTCGTGGCAACCTGGACCGTCAGACCTTCGATAATCTCTATCGGCTCTGCTACCGCGACGATCTCACGCTCGATGCCGGAGGAGGCAAAGAGAAGATCGACAAGCAGTCCGGACTCCTTGGGAGGAATTAAACGTACTGTAGCGAGGCGGTTCAAGCCCTCCTGCTCGACAAGAGCATCAATATGCCATCCCCGAGGTGTCAAGAGACGAACCAGTTTCTCGGCGTCGCTGTCCTGGTTCACGGCGACAGCGAGATCGAGATCTCGGGTGAAACGGGGTTCCGCCCGGACCGATACGGCCAGCCCACCTACCAGTGCGCAGGGTGCTCCGCAGTCGGCGAGATCCTTCAGAATTCTGCGCAATGCTGTATGAAGACGTGTCTCGCTCACTTCGTGCCGCGCAACCTGCCCGGGGCATCCCCATGCTCTGCTCCGGGGCGTTCCGATAACCACTTCCCTAATCTTTCTTCTATCTCGCTCTCGGACGCATCAGGACAAGCGCGGCGCAGGTTCTGGCGCATGATCGACTCGCCAAGACCAAACATGTCGAGGGCAATTCTAAGCTTTTCGGCCAGTTGCTCGCGCCGCTGGTCATTCATTGGCGCATGATACCACGAGGGTGACGACACCGCGGCCAGCGTCTGCGGCGATTGCGCGTGGCGGGGCCGGATTCCGTCAGTTCGTAGCCGGACTGCATCTTATCGATGAGCGATGCGCGTGCCGGATCTTCCAGCCCATCTCGTCCACAGATCAATATCGTTCGAAAACTGGTTCGAAGACCTGCGCCAACGCCGATTACTTTACTGGAAGAGGGTTGCCTCTGCCGTCGATGGGCCTGAAGCAATTTGCCCGAGCATCGAAGCAATCAGGATGAGTGATCGTCTTTCCATCCTTGAACACGATGCTCGTGGGGTTGACGCGAGTCGATCCGTCCAGGGCTTGATAACCATCGGGCTTGATAACCATCGACGGTGAGCTCGGTGCCTGCCGGGAAGGAGCTCTGGGAAAAGCCGTTCCTCGTCGCCACGTTTGGAGGAAGAGTGTTCACCCGCCACGTCGCCACTTTGCCGTCCACACCGGCCACGTCGAGGTGGATCACGACGTGCGGATTGTTCCATTGCAGGATGCTGACTTTACCGATGAGATGGACCGGCTTCGTCTGGTCGAATCCCGTGGCGCCATGGTGCGCCCAGAGGGGAACAGTGGCCAGGAGCACTGCAATGACACCAGTCAGTCTGAGTCTCATCCGGAGCCTCCCTTATTCCCACCCTCCGTTGCGCTTCTCGATCGGGAGGATTCTCATGAACGCTTCCACCGCATGGATTTTGCCGTCGTAAACCTTGAACGTCTCCCAAACCGTGAGTTGGTCACCGCCGCGTTCGCGCACACCCCAGGCCATGCGCAGCCAGACAATCCCCATGCGTTCATCGACGGCGACGACACGCGTTTGCACGTCACCGAGTCGATTGAAGATCGCGAGCGATTGCGTCGAGATGTTCTGGCAGCCGGGCGCAAACTTGCAGTCGGGACCTGCCATCACCTGTCCGTTTTCCAATCGATAGGCATTTGCTGCAAAGGGCGCGTTCACGTCAGCGAAAGTCTTCGCCGCGTTGAGCCCCGCCGGATAATGCAGCGCCGCTTTGATGGCTTCCTCGCGAGTCGAAAGCTGCTCGGGGCGCGGCGCGTAGTTTGTGACTTCGCTTGGCGCGCTCAGGCCTTCGATGTTGAAGATCAGCCCTTCTGCACTGCTGCGCGTGGCCACGAGTTCGAGTTCGGTCAGCTTGTCCTCAGCGACCTTCAGCCGCACCACCAGCAGCACGGGCTTCCCGCTCTCTTCCGCCACGACGTGAGCACCGGCCACGCCGGCACGCTCGTCGATGATGTCCTGGCGAAAGCCCTGCAGGCGCGTGACTGTTTTGATCAGGCCGACGTTCGCGAGCGGCTTTTCGACGGCGTCTTCGGTGACTCGCAGGTTAGCGGCGACCGGCAGTCCGCTGACATCGTGTTTCACGAAGGCATACAGAAGCTGCGTGACCTTGCCGCGCAAACATTCGCGATCGCAGGTGGTGGTGCGTTGCACGGCGTTCACGGGGATGGTCCACAAGCCCACCGCCAACAGCAATCCAAGGATTGCCTTGTTCTTCATCGTCTCTCCCTCAATTGAATTATCAAGCTCCGTTTCCGGAAGCATAACCAGGCAGCAATTTCGGACTAGCTGCTCTTTGTTTGACCGACAATCGCATTGATAAGAGTTGTCCCCGCGGCCGCGCAGATGAACGATAGCGCAAACGGGGCGACTTCACCGGTCAGCGCCGCAGGCATCGGAATAAATTCCGGCAGCTTCATCCCGGCATAAGCCATCGTCGTTACTCCAAATCCAATGATGACACCCGCAATCCAGTCCCAGGTATGAGATCTCTTTCGCCTCGATTCCTTTCCCTTAAGCATGTACACAAATATGAATCCGCCCAGCATGCCGCCGAACAGCGTGGCCCCGATAAAACGCACGGGAATCGTGAATTGGATTGTCCGAGGATCCGCCTGATACATGCTGGGAGCGACAACGCGAAGGGTTCCCTGTCCGAGCCAGTTGGAACGAAGTCGGGTTGATGCCGTACCATCTTGCCTAACGGTCACGTTGCGGTCAGCGAGCCAACCATTCTCCAGATCGAGCGTAAGCGTTTGGCCGGGAGGAAGACTCGTGTTAACGCCTGTAACCGTCACATCGGACTCCTGGACTCCCAGTCCCTGAATGGTGCTTGCCGTAGTCAGCTGCAGCTGTGGGCGGAAGACTTGCAAATCTGCCGGCGGCAGATCCAGGTCGATTCGAGAAATCAGCTGTACTCGAAAGGGGCTGTCGGGGTATTCGATATCTATATTTACCGCTTTGAAGTCTCCAATGCTGTCAAGTTCAAGCGCCTCTGGATTAATGCTTTTCGGCGCGGCCAGCAACTGTACCGGTATTTTGACCCCCAGCGGTCCTGTCGCCTGTGGGTTTTCGCGATCCATGAGACCGACGAGCAACTCGCCCGTGAAACGCGCTCGTTCCGACTGCCAATGCAGTCCGGCTGTACGGTGAACCAGGCCTAACTCTCTCGCACGCTGCGAACTATCCAGAGCATAGAGGATGGTCTGGGAAGTCGTCACCGTAACGCCCTCTGGCGATACAGTGGGCTGTGCACCCTCGGGTCGCCGTACGGCCAAAACATCTCCTCGCCTGAGTGCGACTTCGTCCTGCCCGGCGGGAGCCTCCACGTTTTGGTTTTCGCGGACGACTCGGATCTCCCCCGCGCCTCCCGCACGGGCCCGCACGGCCCCAAGGTCGACCATGACACCTTCTTCCGCGCGCCTTCGCTGCGAATTCGGGTCAATCACCGCCGCGTGGGCTCTGGTAGTCGCACCCGGCACCCGGAGAACCTTTTCGAGCAACCGCGGATCCACCGTTTCCTTCTGACCGGCGGCCAGTTGTTGCGCATCGACGGCGATCGCACTAACGAGCAACAGACCCGATATGACGGATGCACGACCCATGCCCACCTCCATTCAGTTCTCGAGAATCAGCCGGATTATGAGCCCAACTCCGGAGGAGAACAAATAAACTGGCGCCGGTTCATTACTGTAACTTGTCGGTGTACAGCCTCAGTTCCGGCACGACGACTTTTGTTCCGCTCATTCGAGCGCGTGTCCGCGCCTACGAAAATTCGAATTCCTCTCTGTCCCTGATTCCGTCAATACTGGACCATTATGACGACCGACGAACTACGCAGTCTCTTCCTCGAATTTTTCCGCGAAAAAGGGCACGCCGTCATCCCGTCCGCGTCTGTCATTCCCGAGAATGATCCGACCGTGTTGTTCACCACGGCAGGGATGCACCCGCTTGTGCCATATCTACTCGGGGAAAAGCATGCTGCGGGAACGCGTCTGGCAGACGCGCAGAAGTGCGTGCGCACAGGGGACATCGACGAAGTGGGTGACAATCGTCACCTCACGTTTTTCGAGATGCTGGGTAACTGGTCCCTCGGCGACTATTTCAAGAAAGAGTCGATTCCGTGGTCGTTCGAGTTTCTGACCGGTCCTCGGTGGTTGAACATCGATCCGAACCGCATCTACGTAACCGTCTTTGAAGGCGATACCGACGCCCCGTATGACCAGGAATCAACGCGACTGTGGCAAGACGTCTTCAGGACCCGCGGGATCGACGCGAAGACTAACGAGCGCATCTTCGCCTATCCCAAGGGCAAAAATTGGTGGGGACCCGCCGGAGCAAGGGGACCGTGCGGTCCTGATACGGAAATCTTTTACGACACCGGCGCGCCACACGACACCGCGTTTGGCGTAACGTGCCACCCGAACTGCGATTGTGGACGTTTCATCGAGATCTGGAACAACGTCTTCATGGAGTTCAACAAGACAGCGGATGGACGCTTCGAACCACTGACGCAACGCAACGTCGACACGGGCATGGGCCTCGAGCGTACGCTGGTGGCGCTCGGAGGCTTGCAGAACGTTTTTCAGATCGATACATTCCAGGCCCTGCTTTCCACCATCGGCGCGCTCTCGAACAAGACATACGGCGGCCATCCGGAAGACGATCGCGCGATGCGCGTGATTGCGGACCACGTGCGCACGGCCGCATTCATTCTCGGAGATCCGCGCGGCGTGACGCCGTCGAATGTCGATCAGGGATACATCGTGCGGCGCCTGATCCGGCGCTCTATCCGCTACGGGCGGCAACTGGGGATTGCGCGCGCATTCACGGCGAACATCGCCGAGGAGGTCGTGAGACTCTTCGGCCGCGCGTATCCGGAACTTCAAAGGAACGCCGACCGCATTGCGAGTGAACTCAACGCCGAAGAGGATAAGTTTTCACGCACTCTCCAGAACGGCCTGCGGGAAGTGGAGCGCGTCCGGCGGCAACTTGGCGACAGCGTGGAGATCCCTGGTGAAACCGCTTTCTATCTCTATGAGTCGTTCGGCTTCCCGAAAGAATTGACGGAGGAGGTTCTCGGCAGGGAAGTGGACAGTGGATCCTGGAACGCTGCCATGAAGGCCCATCAGGACCGATCACGACAAGGCGCGGAGAAGAAATTCAAGGGAGGCCTTGCCGATGAATCGTGGATGTCCACACGTTACCACACCGCGACGCACCTGCTGCACAAGGCACTGCGCGACGTTCTGGGAACCTCGGTCGAGCAACGCGGATCAAACATCACGGCCGACCGCATGCGTTTTGATTTTTCGCATCCGCAGAAAATGACGCCTGAGGAACTGCGTAGGGTTGAAGCTCTCGTGAACGACGCCATTCAGCGCAATCTGCCGGTACATTACGAGGAGATGTCCGTGGAAGAGGCCAAAGTCCGCGGCGCGATCGGTCTGTTTGAAGAACGCTATGGAGAGAAAATCAAAGTGTATATCGTCGGCGATTTCTCTTCCGAGATCTGCGGTGGTCCGCACGTCCGACACACCGGACAGATCGGACGATTCAAGATCGTGAAAGAAGAGGCGAGTTCTGCAGGCGTACGACGCATTAAGGCAGTACTCGAAAACGTGGGGCCCGACGGTTTGCCCATGGCCCCGGAATCCGAAGCTGCGGGATCGCTGTGATTTAGCAGGGGAGTTTTTGTCCAGTTATTTTTGTCCATCCAGGCCGCAATTTGTTGCGCCCTCACTTCGCGTGGAACCTCATCGTCCAGTGCGCGAGGTGACCGCCGACCATGCCCCAGAGCCATGACAGCGGCAGCGCGAACAGTGGCGCTGCCGCGATCGCGAACGGCCCCGGTCGATGGAGCGCCGTGTCATAGTAGGAGTAGGCGAGGCCATCACGGGGCTGTGCAGGTGTGCCATCCAACATGACGAGGTCGAGCACACCAAACCACAACAACAGACCGACGACGATCACGGGCAAGCCGGCGACGAACGTGAGTCTCGCCGCCGCGGCGCCAGCTTGCGTCACCGTGGCTCCGCGCCGCGCGACGGCCCACCAACCGCAGCCGGTGAGCAGAAAAACGTAGAGCTCGGAACTGAACGGCGTCACCACGACCGTGGGTAGAGTCTTGCCGGACGCTTGCAGCAGGTTTGCCCAGGCAACCGCAGACGCCGGCCACGCGGCGATGTTAGCGATGACGCCGAGCGCGACGAGCACGAGCATCCCGACCCCGCACAAGACGCCGGGCTCGGGGTGGCGTATCCGCTCCGACAAGCCGCTCACGAGCACGTCCACAACGGTCCACAAGCCAAACTCTTGCGCGAGCAGCAGATCTTCGAGTTCCTCCCCGTATTCCGCACGCCAGCCCTTCGGATACGCGCGCATGAGTGTCGCAACGATCCAGCGCCTCGCGTTCATGTCGAGCGCAACCTCGCGAGGCCGACGGTTGCGATGCGGCGCATGTCCTTGAGCAGCGTAGCGAGAACCTCGCCGCCCTGGGCCGTCAGCCGATATGGCCGCTGCCGATTCACGCCCGCCTGAGGCGCGATCAGCTCTTTCTCGACGAGCCGCGTGATCGCGGTGTAGAGCGTTCCAGGTCCGAGCTTCACGCCGGCGAAGGTAACGACGTCCGTCATGATCGCGTAGCCGTGTTTCGGGCCCGACGCGAGGCTCGCGAGAATCAAGAGCTCGGGATCGGACGCGGGTCCGGTACGGGGTTTGCGTGCCATAGTACGAATTACGATATATTGTAATTCGATCGTTGGCAACAGTGAATTGGGGGAACTCGTCTTGAAAGGGGGCGGGGGTCTGTCAACTATTTGTCATGGACAATAGCTTGACAGACAAGGCGGCCATAGGCTAATCTCAGTTCCCACTGAAGCAACGTTAAGCAGACACAGGAAGGAAAAACCAAGATGATTTCACGAACGAGATTTGCAGCACTGTCGGCCGTCGCTGCTCTCTGTATGGCGCTGGGCGCTATGCCCGCTCATGCGCAGATGAAGGACATCGTCGATACGGCAGTGTCGGCGGGAACATTCAAGACTCTCGCGACGGCTCTAAAGAGCGCCGGCCTGATCGACACATTGAAAGGAACCGGGCCCTTCACCGTCTTTGCACCGACGGACGAAGCTTTCGCAAAGCTGCCGCCGGGAACGCTGGATTCTCTGTTGAAGGATCCGGCAAAGCTGAAGAGCATTCTTCTTTATCACGTCGTGGCGGGTAAGGTCCTCGCGAAGGATGTCGTGACCCTTAAGTCCGCAACGAGTGTTCAAGGTGCAGCCATCCCGATATCCGTCACGGGCGGCAAGGTGATGGCGGACAACGCAAACGTCGTCAAGACGGACATCATGGCCGGCAACGGCGTTATCCATGTCATCGATACTGTGATCCTGCCCGAATAGGCCCACAGGGAAAAGCGGAGCAGTATGGAGCGGCGTCCTGCCGCTCCATACTCAATGTTTACGACAACGATTCTGAAGCACCTTCAGGGGCTGCATTTCAGGACGGAAGAATGAAAAAAGTCGCATATCCGATTCGAGCGGTATCCAAGCTAACCGGGATCAGCATCGACACTCTTCGGGCCTGGGAACGTCGATACGAAGCCATCAAGCCGCGCCGAAGTGAAAGTAAGCGCGTCTATGACGAAGCCGATGTCGCCAGACTCATTCTTCTCCGGAAGGGTGTCGAAGGGGGACATGCGATCAGCAGGCTTGCGGTGCTGAGCAATAAAGACCTGGAGCAGATCAACGCGCGTTCGGTTGCCCTGAGTGTCGAGCCGGCGGAAGTTGCGACCAACGGCCCCGGCCGCAAATCCCTCGACTTGAAAGTGTTGAACGATGCCATCGGGCGGATGAACTACGGCGAAATTGATCGTGAACTAAACCTGCTGGCTGCCATGGTTCCGCCGCGCGACCTTGTTCACCAGGTCGTGGTTCCGCTGATGGCCGAGATCGGAGAACGGTGGTACCGGGGCGAGCTGAGCGTCGCACAGGAACACATGGTGTCCTCAGCCCTGAGAAACCTGCTCGGATCCCTGGTCCGGCTTTTTGTCAGGCAACAACCGATTGCCACTCTCTTGTTTGCCACCCCAAAGGGAGAGCGGCACGAATTCGGCATCTTATGTGCCGCAATGCTGGCAGCAGCCGGCGGCCTGGGAATTGCATATCTGGGCGTGGATCTTCCGCACGGGGAAATCATTCATGCCGCCAGAAAAACTGAAGCGAAGACTATCGTGCTCGGTATTAAGGCAGCCGTTTCAATCAAAGAATCCGTGAAGGAGGTTCATCGAATCTCCGCAGAACTGCCAGAGTCGACAGAACTCTGGATCGGCGGATCCCGCTCGCCGGATCTTGTGCGGGAAATCAGAGGGACGCGAGGGACTTATGTCAAAGACCTTACAACCCTCGAGCAGAAACTTGTCCGATTGGGTGCACGCTTCTAAGCGCGGAACGAATGAGACTTTTCACACTGACAACCGAACAATGGATCTCGCGCACGCCGGAGCAAGTGTTTCCTTTTTTTGCGGACGTGCAAAACCTGGAGCGGTTGACTCCGCCCTGGCTTCACTTTCGAGTCGTGAGTTCAAACGTAGCAATGTGCGCCGGCGCCCGGATTGACTACAAGCTCCGTCTTCACGGTATTCCGCTGAAGTGGCAGAGCGAAATCACCGTGTGGGAACCACCTTTCCGGTTCGTCGATGTGCAACGGCGGGGACCGTACCGTGCATGGATTCACGAGCACACCTTTGAGCCCAGGAACGGCGGGACCCTCATGCGGGATCACGTCCAGTACGCCGTGATGGGAGGTGCATTGGTTCGGAGGTTCTTTGTTGCGCCGGATCTCAGGAAGATTTTCAAATTTAGAAGCACTCAGCTGGATTCCATTTTCGGGGGTGCGCGTTGACAGATCTCGATGCCTCGCGGGTTCGAATCGGCATTTCTTCCTGCCTGCTCGGGGAGACGGTGCGATTTGACGGAGGCCATAAGAAGGACGAATTCCTGACACGTCATTTCGGCCGCTATGTCGAATGGGTCCCGGTGTGTCCTGAATTCCGACGACAGGGCCGAGCTGTCGGAAGTAATCGACCGATACCGCCGGGAGCTTTTGCCGCTGATCGTGCCGATCACTTTGATCCGGCACTATGTGCGAAAGCTTCATGTCGAATACCTGGAGGGACAGGTCTATCTGGATCCGCACCCGGACGAACTGAACCTTTTGAACCAACTATGAAAAAAGGATCCATGCCCATGATTAAGACAAGAGTTGTGATCGCTGCGGGTTACCTGGCGCTGCTCTCGGGAGCCGGTGCGTTACACGCCCAGACTAAACAACCATTGCGCGTGGTCCCGATGGTCGACCTTGCACGCTATGCGGGCCAGTGGTACGAAATCGCGCGTTTCCCGAACCGCTTTCAGAAACGATGCGCCGGCGATGTCACGGCAAACTATGTGCTGAAAGCCGATGGAGAAGTCTCGGTGACCAACCGTTGCAGTCTCGACAACGGAGAATATATTAAGGCCGAAGGTGTCGCGCGCATCGCCGACAAGGGAAAACCAAACTCTATCCTCAAGGTGCGATTCGCGCCGGCGTTCCTGTCGTTTCTCCCACAGGTCTGGGGTGACTATCAGATCCTTGCGCTCGCTCCGGACTACTCCTATTCCCTCGTGGGCGATCCTGGCCGGGAATATCTCTGGGTTCTCTCGCGATCGCCCCGGATGGACCCTGCCACCTATGACCGTCTCGTTGAGGAAGCACGAGCGCAGGGCTTCGACACCATGCTGCTGCAAAAGACCCGGCAGTCGGGACTGTAAGCCGCACAATGTGGAAAATCTCAAGGCCGGGCGCGAAAGCGGACTACTTCGGCGACGAGCTCTGGAGAAGACCACGAATTTCTGTCGTCATTGCCGGGGGCACGAGGTCGAGGGCTTTCTTTCCGCCTGCGTCCCGGATCTCCGGATCGGCGCCTTTGGAAAGAAGATAACGGACGAGATCCGCCTTCCCCTGCTGCGCCGCGATGTGGAGAGCAGTGCGGCCCTCGTTCAAGGATGGAGCTCGAGAGATACGTAAAGTGTACGTTTGGGTGCCCGTGATTTGATCGTTCACATTGGCACCGTTTTGGAGCAGCAGCTCCATCAGCTCCATGTTCACAGGCCAGCCAAAACTGTATTCCAACGCAAGGCCGGTTCCACCTACCGCCGGGCTGCTTCCCGGGCCGGCTCCTGCAGCGTAGAGGAACGGTGTAATGCCCATGGCCGCAAGATGGGGATTCGCGCCCTTGGCCAGAAGCGCCCGCACCACCTCGGTGTCGCCGAGTTTGTCCTTGTTTTCGGCATTGGGCGCCCAGGCACCGATGACGGCGCGCATCAATGGAGTGCACCCGGTTCCGAGCAACGGCTGAATGAATCTCCCGCTGGAACCCCCACGGCTTGGCCGATGCTGTTGTAGCGCTGCATCGATATCGACGCCCGCCGCAAGCAAGGTATTGATGATTTCCATGCTCGACGCCGCCTCGGATGCAGAGCGCGTCGCGCCGGGAATACTCTCGTTATTGCTCCCGGATTGCGGTGTTGGACTCTTCCTGTCGATCGCGATGTAAAGTGCGGTACGGCCCCACCAGTCCCAAACTTTCGGATTGGCTCCGCGATCCAGTAAGAGCTTCGCGACCCCGTTGTGGTCGTTGTCCAGTGCGAGCATCAGCGGCGTCACGCCATCGGGTGTCGGTTGATTGATGTCGGCACCGGCAGCGAGCAGGGGTTCGATGCAGTCATAGCATCCGTTGCGCGCCGCGTAGAGGAATGCGGTGAGACCGCCGGTCGGCCGATATTGCGCTCGCGGTTCCGACGTAATCTGGCTGGGCCAGTCTGTGAACAAAGCGCGAGGTTTGACATCCGCGCCTTTGGCAAGAAGCAATTTCACGATCACGCCGGCATTTCGCGGCGCCGTGGCAGCCCACATCAACGGTGTTTGCTTATGAAACGTCTCGACCGTATTTACATTCGCACCGGCCTTGATGAGCATCTCGACGACGGCGGTTTCGCCAGTCTTGATGGCGAGCATGAGCGCGGTCTGGCCATCCGGATTGGCTCCCTCGACTTCGGCGCCGGCGTCGAGCAGCATCTTCACCATTCTGGCGTCGCCCAGCCCTGCGGCGATCGCGATCGGTGTGGATCCAAATTCGTTTCTGACGTTGAGGTTCGCCTTCTTCGCGATCAGCGCTGCGAGGAGCTCGTAGTCGACGCGGTGAACGGCCCAATGGATCGGGCGTGTGCCGTCCGGTTGCGGCTCGTTCACGTTCGCGCCAGCCCGGATGCGTTCCAGGGCAGCTTTGCGGTTTCCGGCTTCGATGAGGGAGGCGAGGGAACCGCGGGGTGTCTGCGCGAGGACAGGTGCGGCAGCGAGCACCATTGTAAGAATGGCGAGACTGAGACGTTTCATCCTAGACCCCCGCGATCACGCCGGTGCTGTCTGAGAACTTGTCGCGCTCGATGCCGGACTTCTGCAACACCGTCAGGAGAAGATTGGCGATCGGCGTTTTCTCCGGCAACGCGAGGTGCTGGCCGCCGAGCTTCATTCTTCCATTGCCGCCGCCCACAAGGATGTTCGGCACCGGATAGTTATTGTGCAGGTCGCTGTTGCTCATGTTCGATCCGTACATCAGGATCGCGTGGTCCAGCAGCGTTCCATCGCCGTCGGGGGTTGCCGCGAGTTTGGCGACAAACTCCGTGAACATCTGCACGTGCCACGTCTGGATCTTCACCAGCTTCTCGATTCTCTCCAGAAGGTTCGCGTGGTGGGAAACAGGGTGGAAGGCATCCGGAACGCCGATATGGTTGTACGTCCGGTTCGTCCCTTCCGCCACCATGATGTAGGAAACCACACGCGTGAGGTCCGCCTGGAACGCGAGCGCCAGCAGGTCGAACATCAACTTCACC
>DASTBJ010000036.1:0-2650 GCA_035712125.1 Terriglobia bacterium | reverse complement strand
GGCGGACACCTCAAACCACGGATGATTGGCGAGCAGCTGGACAAGTCGTTGGCCGACTGTCCCCGTCGCCGCAAAGATGCCTGCTCTCAATTTGCTTTTCATGGATCGATTACCCTTCCCAGTATGTCGATTTCGATGAGTAACGGGACAGCTTCCACTCCGTGTCGTTTATAGGTGCCTGCAATCGTCTCACCAACAGTTCTTGCGAGTTCGGGCTCGACGAAGGCAAAGACTGTCGGACCTGCACCGCTCAGGGCAACACCCAGCAGCCCGTCAACCTTGAGATCCAGAATCTCTTCAAGCCCTGGGATCAACTTGGCGCGATACGGCTGATGGATGCGATCACGCATCGCTTCGCGCAGCAGTTTCTTGTTGCAGGTCGTCAGCGCCGCAATCGTTAGTGCGGATCGCTGGGTGTTGTAAATGATGTCCTGGAACGAATACGTCTTCGGGAGCACCGCACGAGCAAGGCCCGTGGACAGCTCGAACGATGGAATGACAACGACTGTCGACAGCCTGCAGGGGATCTGTAGACGCGCCACCTGGACCGTGCCGTCGTCTGCAGCAACTCCGGCGATGAGACCCCCATAGAGACATGCTCCAAGATTGTCCGGGTGATCCTCAAAATCGAACGCACATCGAAAGAACTCCTGCTCATCGAGCTGGTCTCCGGCCAGTATTTCGTAACACGTAATGCCCGCAATAATTGCTGCCGCGCTGCTTCCCATGCCTCGTGCGAGCGGAATCTCGTTGTCGATCCACAAATGAAAAGGCGGAAGGGGACGGCCACGGCGCTTCGCCGTATTAACGGCAACCCTGTAGATCAGATTGTCTTCATTCGTCGGAATACGATCGACATTTCGACCGATGACATTGATTTCCAGCTGATCGGCAGGCTCAAGCGCAATACGAAGATAACGCGCAAGGCCGAGTCCCAGGGCGTCAAAGCCGGAACCCAGGTTCGCCGTGCTGGCCGGAATACGAAAGCGTTTTTTACTCTGCAGCATATACCTCTCGTGGCGCAGGCTGCTTCGTCCAGATTTCAAACTGTCGCGCGGCTTGTGCGAAAAACATCCGAGTTCCTGAAACCGTTGTTTTGCCCTGCGATGCCGCTTCTTGCAGCAGCCGGGTCGTCGCCGGGTTGTAGACCATATCGAAAACCACATCGGCTGCGATTGTTCCTGCGACTGGGCAATCCGCAATCTTCGGAAACATCCCGATGGGTGTCGCGTTAATCAGAAGGTCACAAGGCGTATTTCCGGCTGAAGGTACTTCCTCCCTGGAAAGTACGCGAACTTCAGCGGCATCTCTGAGCGCGGCCGTGGCTGCTTTTGCTCCACCACCTCTGCCCATGATGACGGCCTTTTTGCCGGCGGCTTCGAATCCCACGGATCGCAGGGCGACTTCGACGCCATGAACGTCGGTGTTGTCGCCGGTCCAGTTGCCGTTTTCGTCCGAAACGGTGTTGACCGCGCCGACAGCCGCAGCGGCTGGTGTTAATCGCGACATGAACCGAAGCATTGCGATTTTGTGGGGGATTGTGACGGAAAAGCCGCTCAGCCCGATTGAGCGGGCGTTCTCCATAAAGTCGTCGATGTCGGGTGCCGGCAGTTTGACGTATGCGAAATCGAGATTCGCCAGTTCAAACGCACGATTGTGCAAAACCGGCGACAGCGAGTGACCCACCGGCATACCGAGGATTCCGAGAATCTGCGTCGACCGGCGTATTCGCCTGAACTTGTACGTTTCGAGCATTTCCGCCACGCTGAGTTGCCCCGGCGCGGTTTGCCGAGTCGACGCGGCGTAAGTGAGAAAGCTTCCGCGCGACGGGCCCAGGATACGTGTGATCTGACCGATATCACCCATGCCCGCAACGATTAGCGGCTTGGGAGCCGGTTGCAGGAGATCCAATAAGCGGCGATTGTCCGACCAGCAGTTGACCTGCGTAGCAACCTTCGCTATCTGCCCGCTGCTCGCAAGCGCACCATTTGCGATGTCGCGGATGTCGCGCGGCGTCTCCTCAAAATTGTGATACGAGGCAATGACGTCAGCGGGAGGGAATGGTCTTGCGTATCGGTAATCGATATCGACATAGCGCGCGCCATTCCTGGCTGCGGCCTGGAGGATGTCGATCTCCTCGTCGATCGTTCCTTCAAACAGCCCGCCCCGCTCTTTTCCGCGACACGTTACGATGACAGGCGCGGGAAGACGGTCCCATCTTGCGTTATTGGATTGTCGTGGTTCCTTTAGATAGTCCAGCCGGACTTCAATGCAGTCTACGCCACCGCTGATGTCGGACGCGAAGACATCATCCAGAGTTTCCGGAGTGAGGGAGACGCACAATTTTTCGGAACCCATTTCAAGAATGGTGATCCGTGGGGCGCTCGCTCGTGTCATGGGGCACGGCGAGCACTCGCTTTCCCCAAATCGTGCGATGGATCGTAATCGTGGGAGCATGAAGACTCACCATGCAGCTCAGGCGTACGTTTTGCGTCCGTTCGATGGCCTGGCTCGGGTTGGAGACACTAGGCATGGGAGACTCAAGGATCCTTAAAAACGCTAAAGGATACCATAACTCTTGGTTAATAGAGGTAGGAGCCCTTCTGGAGCGTTTTTGGGGAAATCGGAAATCGGACGAATCCTGCATCTC
>DASTBJ010000035.1:0-2359 GCA_035712125.1 Terriglobia bacterium | reverse complement strand
CTGGGCAAGAAGGTCGGTGTGTGCGCGCTGAGTCATAAAGTTGTTCGTAATCTCCTGAAAGCAATCGTGCAGGCGGCGAAAAAAGATGGCGTGCATCTCGAAAGCGTTCAGAAGGTTAAGGACACACTCGGTGAAGATGCGTGCATCACGGAGTCGAAGGACAACGCTGCTGTGCGCACCGCGCTGGCAGAAGGCAGTACGCAGGTGGTCGGAGGGACCGCCTGGCTGTGGGCGCGGGAGGATTTCTTCGAAGCCGTCGACGTCCTGTTCCTCGACGAAGCAGGACAGTTCCCTCTCGCGAACGCCGCCGCTATTTCACAGGGCACGCGCAGCGTGGTGCTGGTAGGTGATCCGCAGCAACTTGAGTCGCCCATTCAGGGAACCCATCCGGAAGGCGTGGAGGTCTCTGCGTTGCATCATGTGCTGGCGGGGAAGAAAACGATACCACCCGAACTTGGGCTTTTCATTGCAGAAACCCGTCGACTCGCACCCGGCATTTGTCGGTTCACCTCTGAACAGTTTTACGAAGGGCGCCTGGGACCCTTCTCCGGCACGGAGCGACAAGTCCTTGCAGGCCATCCGATCTTTCACGGCGCCGGTCTCTGGTTTGCACCGACACCTCACACGGGAAATCGCAACACGTCCCCTGAAGAAGTGGAACGTGTGCGCGAGCTGGTCGATTCGTTGACCGGACCCGGCGTGACCTGGACGGACTCGGACGGCAATACTCATCCGCTGACACAAAAAGACATTCTTGTTGTCGCTCCGTATAACGCCCATGTCGCCGCTCTCCGTCGCGCACTCCCGGGCATGGCTATCGGCACCGTCGATAAGTTTCAGGGACAGGAAGCGGCAGTTGTGGTTTATTCCATGGCGACCTCGTCTCCCGAGGACGCTCCACGAGGGATGGACTTTCTTTACAGCCTCAACCGTCTCAACGTCGCCACATCTCGTGCCCGTTGTGCCTGTATTTTGGTGGCGAATCCGGGATTGCTGGAACCCGACTGTCGCACGCCCACTCAAATGCGGCTGGCGAATTCCTTCTGCCGGTATCGAGAAATCGCGTGCCGGGTGGGTTAATCCAAAATCAAACCTACCTACTCCTACAGTTAGCGATTGAATCAAATCATGCCATACAGAATGTCGCCAAAACGAGTTCCGGCCATGACTGGCGAGTTCGCACCAATAGGCGATTGCGATCGCGCCAACTTGTGATCATCAACCTAACAGGAGAAGCTAGTGGCACAGCAAGGCAAACCCAACATACTCGTCATCTGGGGCGATGACATCGGCGTTCACAACGTCAGCGCTTATAACCACGGCGTGATGGGCTATCGCACACCCAACATCGATCGCATTGCAAAAGAAGGTGCGCTGTTTACAGACGCCTATGCGCAACAGAGCTGTACGGCGGGCCGCGCGTCTTTCATTCTCGGTCAACATCCGTTCAGGACCGGCCTCCTGACCATTGGCATGCCAGGCTCAGATCACGGAATTCCTGATTGGACGCCGACGATCGCGGATCTGCTCAAGGAGCAGGGCTATGCGTGCGGCCAGTTTGGCAAGAACCATCTCGGCGATCGCGACAAACATCTGCCGACTGAACACGGTTTCGACGAGTTCTTCGGCAATCTGTATCACCTCAATGCCGAGGAAGAGCCTGAGACCTACTATTACCCGAAGAGTCCGGAATTCAAGAAGAAGTACGGCCCCCGCGGCGTTCTGCACTCCTTTGCGGGCGGCAAAGTCGAAGACACGGGCCCATTAACAACGAAGCGAATGGAGACCATCGACGACGAAATCCACACCCACGCCAAGACCTTCATCGACCGGTCGGTTCAAAGTGGCAAGCCATTTTTCATGTGGTTCAATACAACGCGCATGCACGTCTGGACCCACCTGAAGAAGGAAACGTATGGCCGTACAGGCGTCGGAATCTACGCCGACGGAATGTGCGAACTCGACGACAAGGTCGGCGCGCTGCTCAAACAACTCGATGACCTGAAGATCGCTGACAACACCATCGTGGTTTTCTCGACCGACAACGGCGCGGAAACATTCAGCTGGCCTGATGGCGGGACCACTCCTTTCCACGGTGAAAAGGGCACGACATGGGAAGGCGGTTTCCGCGTACCTCTTGTGGTGCGCTGGCCTGGCGTGATCAAAGCCGGCACCGTCTATAACGACATCATTTCGCAGGAAGACTGGATGCCGACCTTGCTTGCAGCTGCCGGCGAACCGGATATCGTCGAGAAATTGAAGAAGGGACACAAGGCCAATGGAAAGACCTTCAAGATTCATGCGGACGGCTACAACTTCGTGACCTACTTCCGCGGCGAAATCAAGAAAGGGCCGCGAC
>DASTBJ010000034.1:0-6860 GCA_035712125.1 Terriglobia bacterium | reverse complement strand
GGGCTTTCCATGTGATGATCCCAAGAAATTCAGCCGACTTTCTGACCGTAAGATTACGAGCGATCAGGTATGTTTGCATTTGCTCTTTGATGTCACGCCACCTCATCCGAGCACGACATTCGTCTTTTTATTGGAAGGTTTAGAAAAGAGGGGGAGTTCTTTGCGAGGGCGCGAATCGAATTTGTTCAGGGGGCGAGTTGGCAAGCAGGCGGCGATGTGAGTAGGTAGGGCATGAACAGTCGGTTTGAGTCGGATCGTCAGCCTGCTCGCTTGCGCTCGCGAGCTGCATCCGCTCACCCATCGCGTTATCTCTCCCACGCTTGACTGTATGCATGACTAAGGCATCCTGATGCATATGAGAACAACGCTCAACATTGATGATTCTCTTCTAAGCCATGCTGCAAAACTTACTGGAGTCAGAGAGAAAACTTCGTTGGTCCGCCTGGGGCTGGAGGCCCTAATCGCCAAGGAAAGCGCTCGGCGTCTAGCCAATCTGGGAGGTACAGAGAAGCGGCTTCGCCCGATTCGGAGGCGCCGTTCGCGCCGCGTTGTATGATTCTCGTCGACACCTCGGTTTGGATCGAGCATTTCCGAGCCGGGAGCGAACGTTTAAAAGGTCTGCTGTTTGATGAGCAAGTCCTTTGCCATCCGTTCGTTGTCGGTGAGTTGGCATGCGGTACACTGCAAAAGCGCAGCGAGATTCTGCGTATGTTGAAGGCGTTGCCCGAGGCTCATTTGCTCGAACACGAGGAAGTTCTGAACTTTCTTGAATCCCGGCGATTTTACGGGCGTGGGATTGGTTGGGTGGACGCTCATGTTTTAGCTTAAGCTGTCATAGGATGCGTACTTTGGACCTTGGACAAACCGCTGCGCCGAGCAGCGGCCGATTTGAACGTTTTGATCTGAATGGTCACGGAGATAACCCGCCACTTGACCGATTCCGGACCACTGGCCTCGCGTTAGGGTGACGGTTGCATGAGCGGACAGCAGTTCTTTCAGTTCATTGCGGCCCCGCCCGGGGTGGTTTACCGGGCCCTACTCGATCCGCGGCTGATCGAGCGCTGGCGTGTGCCCACCGGGATGCACGCAACGGTGCATGAATTCGAGCCGCGGGTGGGAGGCCGCTTTAGGGTGTCGTTGACCTATGAGTCACCCGGGCAATCCGGAAAGACCACCGCCACCACCGACACATATCGCGGCACGTTCCGCGAGTTGGTTCCCGACGCCCTTGTGGTGGAGACCCTGGAGTTCGAAACGACCGATCCGAACATGCAGGGCCAGATGTGCATCACCACCGAGCTCGAAGCCTCGGAGCAGGGCACGTTGCTCGTGGCGACCCACGAGGGGCTCCCGCCCGGCCTGTCGCTTCGTGACAACGAACTTGGTTGGCGCGACTCTCTCGGAAAGCTCGCCGAACTGCTGGTCTCGCCCGAAGGAGCACCCTAACACGCCGTGCAGCCGGCGGCGGCGAGTGCGATGATGAGTGCCGCCGCGGCTGACGGCTGGCGTTAGGTTGACGTACAGAATCAGGAGAGATGCATCATGACCAAAGTTTTCGTGAACATCGGACTTAGCCTTGACGGCTACATGGCGCCGGAAGGGATGACCATTGAGAACTGGGAGAAGCCTGAGTACAAGAACTGGGGTGCCAAGTGGGGTGAGCTGATGGCCTGGATCCTTAATCAGCAGTACATCCGCGAGAACCTCAAGCTCGGACCAGGGGGAGAGACTGGTCCGGTCAATGACATGCTTCGTCACACCACTGAGCGCATCGGCGCCAACATCATGGGCAAGCGAATGTTCGAACAGGGCGAGCGCGCTTGGCCAGAGGAGGCGCCGTTCCACACACCGGTGTACGTTCTAAGCCACGAGAAGCGTGAACCTTGGGTCCGGCCGGGCGGGACGACATTCTACTTCGTCAACGACGGCCCGGAGAGCGCCCTTGAACAGGCTAGAGAGTCTGCGGGCGGTCGCGATATTCGCATCGCGGGCGGCGCGGACGTGATCCAGCAGTACTTGAACCTGGGTGTCATCGACGAGCTAGAAATCGCCGTGGCGCCAGTGCTGTTCGGTGGCGGAAGACGTCTCTTCGAGAACCTACGCGAGCCGGTGCCGCGGTTTCGAATTGACAAGGTGGTTGATAGTCCAGCCGCTACACACTTGCGCTATGTGCGTGAGTAAGGGCGGCCTAACAACCGGTTGCAGCGGAAGGTCCGCAGGCGGCAACTGGTCGAGGCGCTTACGACGCCAACTGATGTTTCGCATAAGAGATAAGTACGGCCGACTTATTCTCTTGCTCGCCGCGGCGTTCTTCGGCGCGTTGATCGGTCCGATCTTCATGTTCGGATTCGTTCACGTTGGCACTCGAATACAACAATCAACGGATTCGGTTAACCTAATGTTTTTCTTATTATGCGGTGTGATAGCGGGGATCGTTGTAGGACTTGTTTCTGATGGCTCGTCGGCCGTATGCCTCGCGCTCGACCGGAGGCAGCTAACCCGCCGCTTGAGCCGACGGCGAGATCAAAGATGAACAGAACATTTTCTGATGACGGCTCAGCGGCAACGCGTTATCCGGACGGTTGTTGACTGTATGCCGAGCGAAGCGGTAAACGAGGCGACTCGAAGGGAGTGGCGGGACCTCGGGTTTTTCTATGAGCTAAACGACGACGGAAAAGAGTGGCGGCTCGTCGGATCGCCTTCCGGGCTTCTCAAGTTCCGCGACCTTCTTCTGCGCTATGTCGCAAACCCACGGAACGAAGCGAAGTCCGAGCACGATCACTACGGACCGTACATGTATCTGAAAATATTGACTTGGTCCGAGGCCGGAGTGGATGGAAACGCAATTTACGGGACGCTACAGGACCTACGTCAGCTCGCGGGTATCACTGAAGCTAAACTTCAATATGCCCGACCTGGCACCGTACTTCGGATTCAGGAAGATTTCGCGGAGGGTTGCGAGTACTGTTTGGTGCTCGACGTCCGAGATGAAGGTTTCGATCCAGCGTCTGCCGATCCTGAGTTATCGAAGAGCGCCGGATAACCCGCGGCTTAAGACTGATGTCGAAAACGCTCGCCTCAAGGTTCGCTTTATTCGGCACGGCTTAGCCGCGTAGCGTTCGCTAGCCAATTTCTGATCAAGATGAAAGCACCGATATATCAAATCGACGCCTTCGCCGGCAGATTGTTTGGCGGAAATCCCGCGGCCGTGGTTGTGCTCGACGCATGGCTGCCAGATGACACCCTTCAGTCCATCGCTGCCGAGAACAATCTCGCCGAGACTTCCTTCGTGATTCCACGGACGGATGTCTCTCCGTTGCGATGGTTCACGCCGACGGTCGAGATGGATCTATGTGGCCACGCAACCTTGGCAGCTGGGCACGTGCTCTTCACCTATCACTACCTCACTCTGAAACACCTGAGCTTCAGCACATGCAGTGGCACGTTGGCAGTGAGCCGGGTAGGAGACTTGCTCAGTCTCGATTTTCCGGCTCGGCCTGGGAAGGCGGTTGAAGTCTCAGATGCGTTGACGTTGGCTCTTGGTGCCAAGCCGCGCGAAGTCTTCATGTCAAGGGACCTTCTTGCCGTCTTTGACACGGAAGCCCAGATTCTGGCGTTGCGTCCTCGCTTTGAGCTGATCGCGGCACTCGATGCGTTCGCCGTCATCGTTTCAGCGCCGGGCAGCGATGCCGATTTTGTCTCTCGCTTCTTCGCGCCGCGCGCGGGGATTCCGGAAGATCCGGTCACTGGCTCAGCGCATTGCACGCTCGTCCCATACTGGGCGGAGCGTCTCGGGAAACAGAAGCTGACCGCGAAGCAGCTATCCGCTCGAAGGGGTGAACTCGTGTGCGAATTGCAAGGGGATCGGGTTGCAATCGCTGGCAGAGCTGTTGAATATCTCCGTGGGGAAATCATCCTTCCCGACGAAGCCAGCTAACATCGAAATGGAGCCGACGCCTCTGACGGCGCGTATGATTATGTCGCTGCGACGCGCGGCTCATTTCGGACGTTTAGGGCTACTGATGCCAATGAGTAAATCAGATTTTGCCCGGCTCAATAAAGCGAAAGCAGCTATGAAACGCGCGGAATATGCCCCTCATGATTCGCGCGGCCTAACCCGCCGTTCCAATCGGACGGTCGTCTCGATCGCTTCGCTCCCTGGTGCGCCCCACGGCTGAACGGCAGTATCGTTAGCCGTCTTGGACCGTTATGCTTAGACTCGGATTTTTTCGTGAATTTAAGTTTGAAGGTGAGGACATGGTCCTTCTTACTGGCACAAACGAAGATATTCGGGTGCTAAACGACCGCATTGGTGCCGCTTTATCAAACTCCCTCGACGTCGTAGCTCTACATGATCTTGCTTCCGTTGCGCCAAATCACAAGCTTGAATTATTCGCGGTTTTGAAGTCCCTGCCTAAAGCACATGCTAATGCGGCGACGTTCTTTTGGCGTTGTTTCTCAGAGGAATTTCCTCAAGTTGAAGGTAAATTGTCAGCTCTGATGAATTGTAGAAATGGCCATCATTATTTCGACCTAGAGGGCAGTAATGTAACATTTATGGTTTCAGTTGGAGAGTACAGCGATGAGTGGTGGCAAATGAACGGTTAACCCGCCGCTTGAGCCGACGGCGAATTTCGTGACGGATGATTCTACTTTCTGTTAGCGGCTGAGCGGCATCGCGTTATGCCGCAGGAGTCGATCGACCTTCCGACGGAATGGTGGCTTGACTGGTCTGGGCTTCCGGATCGGCTCACATAGTATGGATTTTACGCAGTTCATTGACGCGGAAATGTTGGCCGAGCCAATGCCTTTGGCCGCGAGCCATCGTTTTACTGCGGCGTCGGGCGGCTCATCACGATGGAGGAATTACATGGATAAGCAAGCAAAGAATACGATTTGTCTTTGGTACGATCGCGAAGCCGAGGATGCGGCGCGATTTTATGCCAAGACCTTTCCCGATTCATCCGTTGGCGCGGTGCACCTCGCGCCGGGAGACTTTCCGTCGGGGAAAAAAGGCGATGTGTTGACGGTCGAGTTTACGGTGATGGGAATTCCTTGCCTCGGGCTCAATGGCGGACCCGCGTTCAAACACAACGAAGCATTCTCGTTTCAGGTCGCAACCGCTGACCAGGCCGAAACCGATCGTTACTGGAACGCAATCGTCGGCAACGGCGGCGAAGAGAGTGCGTGCGGGTGGTGCAAGGACAAATGGGGCTTGTCCTGGCAGATTACGCCGATCGCTCTGACCAAAGCGATAACCGATCCCGACCCCGCCGCCGCCAAGCGCGCGTTCGACGCGATGATGGAGATGAAAAAGATCGACATCGCTGCAATCGAGGCGGCGCGCCGCGGTTGAAGTTGCAATCTTCGCAGCGTGCATCTCGGAAGCGCAGGGGAATGTCAAGGCGGAAATCGGCGTTATTGACTATGGCGCGCTACGGCACGGGCCGCGACAAACGCGAAAATGCAGTAACCGAGCCGGCGGTTAGACTTCTTGTGGTTCGAGAAACGGTGCGGCGCCGGCTCGGCCACTGATCGGCTTTACGTTAGACGGACAAAAACCGAATGTTGCCCAAGATCAAGGACTCTCTTTTTGAGATGCTCACAGCGGATCTGGCAGGCGGTGCCGCGGCGAGTGTAAGTGTTATCGTGCAATCGGGAACGGAGCCTCAGACGTTTTGGATTCCGGAATCTCGAGAGGAACCGGCGTTTCTTGCGTACAGCATTACCAAGACTTTCACCGCTGCCCTTGTCCTGAAATTTTGTGAAGAGGGACGTCTGAGCCTGGATGACCGCTTGGCCAGATGGTTTCCTCGCATTGACCGAGCGGAGCAGATTACAATCCGTCAACTGCTCAATCACACTGCCGGTATCCCGGATTACGGTGGCATCCGTGCGTATCACGACAGTGTGCGTGCCGCTTCGTTGATACCTTGGTCGTTCGAGCGTTTCGCGAGCGAGACATTCGAAAAGGGACTCTGCTTCGAACCGGGGCAGGGCTGGGCGTATTCCAACCCAGGTTACATGCTCATCAAGCGGATTGCCGAAGAAGTTACCGGCATGACCTATCGAGCCCTTGTCTCCAACCGTATCGCCCAGCCGCTCGGGCTGTCTCGAACCTTCGTCCCCGAGTCAATCGACGACCTTCAATCGCTTGCGCCAGGCATATCGTCGGTACTTACGCTAGACGGTTCTCCGCGCGATGTACGCATGCACTATCATCCCGGTTGGGTATCGCACGGCGTCGTGGCGTCCATTACTTCTGATGTCGTTCGATTTTTTGACTGTCTCTTTCACGGCCAGTTCCTGTCGGCGCATTCGCTGGACCAAATGAGGCAGTTGGTTACTGTCCCAGTGACGTCACTCGAAACTTCGTTCATGAAGGATTCTCCTTCGCGTTGGGGCTGGCGCAGCTACGGGCTTGGTCTCATGGGGGACCCGGTCTCACCTTGGGGTTTGCTGTTGGGACACAACGGCCGCGGCCCAGGCTACACTGCAAGCGCATTTCACGCAGTCGACCTCCGCGGCGCCTCCGTTTGCATGATGGGAGCCATGGAAAATAGCTTCAACGCTGAGAATTTTGTTTTTGGGATTTTTGACCGACTTGCAGCGGGCTGATACATGTGCCGCCCAACCAGCGACTGGAGCGGACCGCTGATAAGCGCAGCCGCTCAGCCGCAAGCCGTTAGGGCACACTGCGCGCCATGAATTTGCCAACATTAAAATATCATCCAGACCCAATCGCGACTGAGAGCATCAAACCTTCAGAAACTCATTGTGAGTGTTGCGGCCAGCAGCGAGGATACATTTACGTCGGCCCGGTATTTTCAGTTGAGGAGTTATCCGAGTGCATCTGTCCT
>DASTBJ010000033.1:0-4110 GCA_035712125.1 Terriglobia bacterium | reverse complement strand
CAGGTGAGTAAATTCCCCTGCGACAACCTTCAACAACTTTCCGGAGATCCTTGCCGAGGACTCGCTCAGCGCCAGGTCCTTCACCGTGTTCGGGTTCTTTGAAAGCGTATCGTAGAAGGCCGGACAGTCGGTCACCAGGCGCATGCCCACGTCCATCGCGAGCCTTTCGAGGCTCTTCGGGTCGGAGGTGCTGATGCCGGATGACTTCAGTTCTGCCTCGTGCTGGCCCATCACTTTCACTAACGCCAGCCCCAGGGAAACCTTCAGTTCGTCAGCAGTCTGTTTCGAAAAGTCGAGCTTTGACAGCTCCGCACACGCTTCCCTGGTGATCTGTTTCGTAAGACCTTCGCCGGCGAGCTGAGCGAATAGCGTCGTCATTGTCAGGGTATGGGCGAGGACAAGAGCGATTATCGTTTTCATGCGGTCAACCATCGCATACCGGCACGTTTTGGCTGCAAAGAGAATTTACGGCGGCCCTGGCAATGCTCACAAATACGATGTCGCGAAAGTCTGAGAAGGAAACGCCGGATGCGGTGTCTATAGTAAAAGTGAATTTTTTAGCTGCACTCGAAATTGTGGTAGTCTCGTTCTAAATTTTTCAGCAGAAAGAACATTCTGGCGAATGTCCGACAGCGAACTGATCATTCGGCTACTGAAGGCGGCGGAAAAGCGAGTGCGAGGCAACCGCGTGCTCCAGCAGGTCGTATCCGGGCTCGCAATCGCGTTGCTGCTCCCCGTTATCTTTAAAATCGTCGATTTCTTCGTCGGGTTCCGTCTCTCAACAGTGGCAAGCTTTTTCGTCGTTTGGGGTGTCGCAACCGTCATCTGGCTTTTCTGGCGTACGCGGGGACTCGGCGAATCGCTGCAGGGCATTGCCTCCAGCCTGGATACACGGTCGAGTGGACATGACCAGCTGAAGACAGCCTATTGGTTCATCCGGAATCCGAAAGATTCGGAGTGGGTGCAGGTTCAAATTCGTCGCGCCGCTGCGAGCGCGCAATCCATTGCGGTGAATACGCTGTATCCCCGGCAACTCCCCCGAGCTTTATATTTGGCGATCGGCCTGGTGTTGCTTCTCGGTATCCTCAATTTCGCTCCCCTGCCCTGGAACAACAACTGGCTTCGCGGCGAGGGAGCCCCGGCTTTTGCTCTCGACGATGCGGACAAAGCCGCTCTCGAGCATGCTCTCGAACTGCTCAAAAAAGCGGAGGAGTTGAATCAGACGGATCTGGCCGAGAAGCTCGCGCAGATCATCAAGGCGCTGCAGGAAGGCGGCATGTCCAGAGAACAGTTCAGCAAGAGCCTGTCCGAGCTGCAGCAGGCACTTGCCGAGCGTGCTCTCGACGCGGGACAAATCACGGACGGTCTCGAGCGCATCGCTAAAGCCCTGGATCCCTCTCAGTTCACCAAACCGGTTGCGACCGAGATTTTCAAGCTGGATCTGAATGCCGCAGCCAATGAAGTACGCGAAATCGAAAAGAATCTTGTCGCCTCAAACGAATCGAAACTTAACGAAATGGCGGAGCGGTTCCAGGAGGCAGCGAACGTCGCCGGACAGGGACTCGAACGGCTGGAGCAACACCTCCGTGATACCGCAGCCGCGATGCGTCGTCGAGACACACCCGCCGGCCAGCGCGGTCTTCAACAGGTTGCAAGCGAGCTGGAGAGATTGCAGCGTGTGCTTGAGAGCCAGCGTCTACAGAGTGAAGCTGCTTCCGAACTCGCAGGCGTTTCGGATTCCGTTGGTGGCACGCCGGGAGAACTTGGCGGGGGTGAAGAAGCACCGGGCCAGGGTGAGGGCGAAGGCGAAGGTCAGGGTGAAGGTGACGGCGGCGAAGGAACTGGGGGACAGGGTCAGGGTACCGGAGAGGGCGAAGGCCAGGGTGAGGGCGAAGGCGAAGGTGAGGGTGAAGGCGATGGTGGCAACCAGCCTGGCGACGGCGGAGGTCAGGGTGGCAAGAACTATGGCACCAGCGGTCCTTTCCCGATGCGCGGCGATCCGACATCCCTGGAAACGCAACTCGACAAAGAACCTCTTCCGATTCGCCCGACCCGCGGGTCACGTCCGGAAACCATCGAAGAGGCGAGCCAGCGCGAACGCTCGCGCCTGGACTATCGGAATGTGAAGTCGAACCTCACGCCGGCACAAAAAGATACGCTAAACCAGGATCCGATTCCGTTCGAGCAGCGTCAGTTCGTTAAAGAGTACATAGAATCGCTCCGCCCGTAATATCCGATGAGATTCCTTGCGCTTACTGCTTTTCAAGGGATTCTGCTGGCCGCGATAACGACGGCCGCCATCGTTGCCCTCTACTTCCTGAAGCATCGACGGCGGCAGATCGTCATTTCTTCGACGCAATTGTGGAAACGCGTCCTCGACAATCGAATCGAAAACTCGCTGTTCGAAAAACTCCGCCGTTATCTGTCGATTCTCCTGGCGGTCACGACAGGTCTGCTCGTCGCCATGTCGATTGCACGGCCCGAGATGGAATGGCTAACCGGCAAATCTCGCCGCACGGTGATCGTCCTCGATACATCACCGACCATGCAGGCGCGGATGAACGACGGCCGGACCCGATGGGAACATGCGGTTGACGCAGCGAAAGCTGCCGTAAGCGCGGGAACCGGCAGCATCAAATTCCGGATCGCCGACACATCCGGTCAATTCGATTCTCCGTTTACGGACAATCGTGCGGAACTCCGCCGGCTTATCGAACGAATGCATCCCGTAATTGCTCCGACGCGATTTCCTGAAATCGATAAGACCGGTGATGATGACGACACCCAGGTGACCTTTATCACCGATGGCGTATCCCCTGTCGCCGTCCCCGAAGATGCAGCCTCAGTCCGGGTCTTCGAAAACGCGGCGAATGCAGGAATCACCGCCTTCGAAGTGCGATCCATGCCGACGGCGCCGCTCGCTTATGAAGCTTTCCTCGAGGTTTACAACTCCGGCAAGGAACCCAGAGTGGTCGATGTCACCGTGAGTGGCGCGGGCCAGCAACGCATCGTCAAGCATGTGCGCATCGACGCCGGACAAAGTTACAAGGAAGCCCTGGACCTGTCGAAGTTTGAGGGCGGCGGCATCCGGGCTTCGATCCGCTCCGACGGCGACGCGTTTTCACCCGACGATATCGCTTATGCCTACCTGCCGGTGAAACGTCGCACGAAAACCCTGCTCGTCACGACCGGGAACAAGTTTCTGGAGAACGCGCTGAAACTGGACCGGCTCGTGGAACTTTCCATCACCGCGCCAGCGACCTATACGGACGCCAAAGAGTACGATGCCATCGTTTTCGATCGTTTCGCTCCTCAGGAAGCTCCTTCCCGGCCCGCTCTCATCATTGGCGCGCAACGAGCGCCATGGCTGCGCGAACCGTCAGGCTTTGTTGCAAATCCGCGGTTCGAAACGTGGATGGAAAAGCATCCGGTAATGCAGCACGTTTCTCTTTACGACGTGAGCGTTGAGAACGCCGCACGCGTCGATACCAAAGATCTCAGCATCCTTGCAGCGTCGGCGAGCGGCACCCCGCTGATTCTGGCCTCTGAAAACCCGCGGTGGATCCAGCTGACGTTTAATCTTCAATCCTCCGACTTTCCGTATCACGCCGGCTTTCCGATCTTCCTCGACAACGCCATCGCGTGGTTCGGACGCGAAAGGCTCGCGTTGCGTCGCGCCCCTGGAATTGTGGAGATCCCGCTTACAAAGGCAGACGTGCGCACCATCGATGGCAGTCCGATGTCCACGCAGGAAGGCGTGACCGGCACCGTCTTCGATGCCGCGGAGCCGGGATTGTACGTCGCAACCAGCGGAGACATCCGACAGTATGTCGCGGTCAACTTCTCGAATCGCGAATTCTCGGATATCAACAAATCGACCCTGCGCGAGAATTCCGCGACACAGGCTGCGGGAGTCCCTTTCTTGCGACATGAGCTCTGGTTCTACATGCTGTGCGCAGCGTTGCTCCTGATCGGCGCGGAGTGGTTTACCTATCACCGGAGGATCACGCTTTAGCCATGAGACTGACATTCGAGTACTACTGGCCCCTGATCTTCCTCGGCATCATTCCTTACCTGTGGTGGGTGCGGCGCGGCACGACCATGGATCTT
>DASTBJ010000032.1:0-3872 GCA_035712125.1 Terriglobia bacterium | reverse complement strand
CACTGGTTTTGCGGCATCGATGTACATGCGCGGAATCGCGGTCGTGCAGGCACCCACAACACTTCTTGCACAGGTTGATTCCAGTATCGGAGGTAAAACCGGCATCAACTTCAGAACCGTGAAGAACCTTGTCGGTGCGTTTCATCAGCCCAGCCTCGTGCTGACCGATATCGATACGCTTCGCACGCTTCCGATCCGCGAGTACCGCAGTGGACTTTACGAAGCAATCAAATACGGCATCATCTGCGATCGCGCGCTGTTTGAAGACTTCGATGCCGGCAGAGACCTCCTCGTCGAACGGGATCCCAATGCGACCGAGCGCCTCGTCGCACGGTGTGCAGCAATAAAGGGAGATGTGGTCTCACGCGACGAGAAGGAAGGAGATCTACGAAGAGTGCTCAACCTTGGACATACGGTTGGTCACGGTCTTGAAACCGCTGCGCGTTTCCGTGGATTGAAACATGGAGAAGCCGTTGGTCACGGAATGATCGCCGCAGTGCGCATCAGCCATGCCCTTGGTCACATGAAAAAGGATGATGCTCAGCGGGTGGAATCTGTGATTCGATCTATCGGGTCGTTGCCTGCGATTGCCGGACTGAAGCTTCGGTTGATCATGGAAGCCATACAACATGACAAGAAGGTCCGAGACGGCAGAATTCACTTCGTTCTACCGCTGGAGATTGGTCGAGTCCAAATTACCAATGCGGTCTCCCTGGAGCTTGTGCGGGATACCGTGAAGGATCTAATCGATGAAAGCCAAGTCCGCCGGGGATGACTCGCGGATAAACACCTACCGCGGCCCCGAAGGGGCCGCGGTTCGTCAGATGTTCGGGGAAATTGCCCACCGCTACGATTTCCTAAATCACTTTCTTTCTATTTCGACCGATCGGCGCTGGAGACGGTTGGCTGCGACCAAGGTCAAAGAACTGATTCGCGACATCCGGCCCAGCCTGTGCCTCGACCTGTGCAGCGGAACAGGTGATCTCGCGATCGAACTTCACAAGCATTTGGGTGTACCCGTTATCGCGTCGGATTTCTGTCATCCGATGTTGGTCCGCTCGCTCGCCAAAACTCGCCACCTAAACCTTGATGGGCTCATTCGTACGGTTGAAGCCGACTCCATGACAATTCCGTTCAGTAACAGTACGTTCGATGCGGTTACCGTAGCCTTCGGCCTTAGAAACCTCGAGGATCCGACGAAGGGCCTTGAAGAAATGCACCGTGTGCTGAAGCCGGATGGGGCATTGCTCGTCCTGGAGTTTTCGAAGCCAGTTGCACCTTTCCTCCGATCGGCCTTCGAATTCTATTTTCACCACATCCTCCCCAGGCTCGGCGCGTGGATCTCTGGTCAGAGGACGGCATATCGCTACCTCCCCGAGTCTGTCGGCCGCTTTCCCGCACAACAGGAATTGGCTGCGATGATCGAGAAAGTGGGATTTCGGAATGTGGCTTATCACAACCTTTCCGGTGGAATCGCGGCGATGCACTGGGCTCTTAAATAAGTCATCGAAGCGCCATGTTTCGAGGCACAGCGCGGCTCGACAGGCTGTAGGTTGGCCGTGAGTTGTCACTGAGCGGAGCACTCGCCCTGACGACCACCCGCACGTCAATTCCACGAACCCGAGAACTGTTTTCCGGTGTATCTGTGTTTACCGACGTGCCGTCCGCATCCAGATAAGCGAAAGTCAGAGCTGCCACATTGGCAACCAGTTCGTTGGCCGGCGCCCAGACAGGGTTTGTTGGGTTTTCGGTATTGGATGTTGTCGTTCGCCGTATGGTTCTGGTCGTGGCGTCCCAAAAAATCGCGACGCCCTCGTCAAGCGAGAGTACCGGCGGTACAGCAAACTCCAATGGCGGACTGGACGCAGCCGTCGGCGTCAGGCGCACCGAACGCGACGCCGCTGATACGGATTCGATCGTTGCGCGAACCCAGGCCGTCTCTGCCCACACAAATGCTTGCCGCCCTGTGGTTAACCCCGATGTTGTGTCGACCGCGACAGTGGAGGCTGTTCCGATCATAAACGGAAGCGGAAGAGAAGAAACCACATTAGCCTCGACCGCGCCGGGCGAGGAACGGAGATTTATCCTCGTGCTCCCGGAGCCGGGGAGTATCACGTCCGTCAGGCCCGGTGGAATGCTCTGGCCGGCCCTGCGGACGTCCTCAGCAACCTGCGCAACGATTACCCGGGCGCTTTGCTGCATCTCGAGAATGAGAGCCTGATCCCGAAAGAGCCGTTCGTTCTGATGAAACAACTGAAACGCTGACGCTGCAATCACGGCGGTAATCGACATCGCAGCGAGAGTTTCCAGCAGAGAAATGCCTCTCAGACTCGAAGTCGACTTCGTGAGATCCATTCAGAACCTGTGCGCTCTAAGGGTCGTCGCCCTGGCAAGTTCGCGGAGCGGATCGCGGCGGCTCGCCGATCTTCCATAGACCACCACGGTTATTCGGGCCGGCACTTCTGAAGTGATCTCACAGGTTCGAACGTACCTCGCGGGACCGGGCTCTGTAGCAACGATGTTTCCTCCGTTGGTGACGTCGAGGTACTCCGAATGGTTGCCAGGCGTAACTTCCTGCGTCATCTTCAAGTCCTCCATCTTGCCGGACACCAGAGCGATCGCGGCGGTTTCCATAGCCACCCGCGAAGCCGTAAGAGAACTGTAAGAGAAAGCGGCGGCCACGGCAGTGAGGCCTGTGACAAGAACCAGTGTTGTGATGAGCGCTTCGATAAGGGTAAATCCGTCCTGTTTCTTCATAGATGCCGGAATCCCAAGCATCTGACGGACCTTAACGGAGGCCTTTATTTACCAGAGCCTGCAGGGATGCAGTCGCGAAAAAACCGGAAGAATTTTCGCGAAATTGTCGGAACAACCGGTCAGGATCAGTGGTTCAGAAGGCGCAGATAAAGGGTGATGAGTTCGTTGCCGTAGAGCACCGCGACGATCGCGCCAAAGCTCAGAAAGGTGCCGAATGGAAGCTCGTATTCACGATCCTTACCGGCAAAACGCATCAGCGTCAGACCGATAACGGATCCCAGAACGGAACCGACGAGGATGGTGAACAGGGTCAAAGCCGTTCCTATGAAGGCACCCACCATCGCCATCATTTTCACATCACCGAAACCCATGCCTTCGACGCCTCTGAACCGGAAATACGCTTCGCGAACAAACCACAGCAGACCGCCACCGACAGCCGCGCCGATCAGACTTGAAACGATGGAAACAAGACGAGGGCCGGGGGCAGTGATGCCGACAAGCTGAAGCAGACGAGCAATGAGCGGACCCGGGAGCCAGAGGAAGATGCTGATTGCCAGTCCAATCCACAATCCATTGAGCGTAATGACGTCAGGAAGGATCCTGTGATCCGCATCGATAAACGCAAGAGCGATAAGCGCCGCACAAAAGAGGAAGTAAACAACCCACTCGATACCGATGCCAAATTTCAGATAGATCAACGCACTGACCATCGCCGTGAGTGCTTCAATAAACGGATATCGGATGGAAATCTTCTTCTTGCAGTTGCGGCACCGCCCTCCGAGCAGAAGGTAGCTGAGTATCGGGATGTTATCTCGATTAGCGATCGGTTTCCTGCAGTCCGGGCAACGCGATCTCGGGGAAACGATGGATTCGTCGCGCGGAATACGGGAAATGCAGACGTTGAGGAAACTGCCAATAGCCAATCCGATAAGAATAGTGAACAGCAATACCATCGTCAGCGTAATATACGGAACTCTCTCAAAAACACGTAACGCGCTCCAGCCATCGCGATAAGCACGCCGCGCCATCCATCGAGGAATCCAGCGCGCACCACAAACGTCTTCAGAAAGGATAATGGGGGGCCAAGAAGTAAACGCAAAATATTCCCACGCCTG
>DASTBJ010000031.1:0-4142 GCA_035712125.1 Terriglobia bacterium | reverse complement strand
CGGGCGCTGATGACTTCGTCCCCGAAGGCTCAACCTACGAGATCTATACTTCTCCGAACACCTTTGACAACGTCCTGACCGCGCTCAAGGACAAAGGAATCGAAACGTCCTCGGCAGAGATCTCCATGATTCCTCAGAATTACGTCAAGGTAGAAGGGAAGTCCGCCCAGGCCGTGCTGAAGCTGATGGAAGCCTTGGATGAACACGACGACGTTCAGCACGTTTACGGGAACTTCGACATCGAGGAATCGGAACTCGAAGCCGCCGTTTCGTAAGACCAGGATGCGGGTACTCGGCATCGATACGGGATCACGCGTCACAGGATACGGCGTCATCGAAACCGATGGCGCCGATTGTGTTTTTGTCGATTGCGGCGTCATTCGAGTTAATCCTTCCGACGCTCTTCCCCTTCGCCTGAAGGTGATTCACGACAAAGTTACTTCCGTTATTGTCGACTGCAAGCCCGATCAGGCAGCTTTCGAAAGCGTCTTTCATTCCGCCAATGTCCAGAGCGCTCTGAAGCTTGGCCATGCTCGGGGTGTCTGTATTCATGCCGCTGCAAACCTGGATGTTCCCGTCTTCGAGTACTCACCGATGGAAGTAAAGAGCGCTGTAACCGGCTATGGTCGTGCCGAGAAACCGCAGGTTCAACAAATGGTGCGGGCGCTGCTGAAGATCGCGGACTGGACCGAACCCTACGATGCGTCAGATGCGCTTGCCGTCGCCATTTGTCACGCCCACACGCATCGCTTCAAGAAAGCCCTGGCGGGCGGGAGTGCGCGATGATTCGGACTACCTTTATTCTTCTTCTTTTCGTCCTGCCGTTCCTATCCCAGAGCAAGGACCCGTTTAACCGATTTATCTACTGCCGCGACACTCTCGGCGGTACCTACGAAAAACAGTGTGTCGATCTCAAGCCCGACGGCACGGGCGAAAGCCGGTTCAAGCGCCGCGGGGCGGACGAGGCGGTGTCCACCGTTGCGCTTTCTGCTCCCGGGCGTGACCGCTTTCTGTCCGTGATCGCCGGCACAAAGAATCTGGAAGACCGGCAGAAGTATGAATCCAAACGGCGGGTTGCGAACCTCGGCCGAAAGCACCTCACTCTGGAAATGGCATCCGAGAAAAGAGAGGCCGAATTCAACTATTCGGATCTTAAAGAAGTCATTGTGCTGACAACGTTCTTCGACGGCCTGATCCACCAGTTGACGTTTGCTCAGGACCTGGAATCTGCAATCCGATATGAGCGGCTCAGTGTTCCCGAACGCCTGGAACAACTACAGGCCGATCTCAAATCCGGCCGGATCGGGGATCCACACGCCATGATTCCTGTTCTGGAGAAGGTTGTTCAGGACCAACGCATTCTGGAGTACGCGCGCCAGCACGCGCAGCAGATGGTGAGTCAGATCCAGGTGTCGAAATAACCGGCGTCAGGACTTCGGCGCGTAGTAACCCTTCTTGTGGCGCGCCTTCAGGCCGTCTTTCTTCCCATCCTTATTGAGATCGAGATCGGGGACCTCAACGCGAAGCTTGTGGAACTTTCCATCCTTCTTTAGGTTCGCCGGTGCAAACCCGATGCTGTACTGGTGACGCAGCTGCTTCGAAATGTTGTCGTAGATGTCACCGTACTCTGCAGAAAACCGCGGATAGAAGGCCTGGCCTCCAGTCGCCTCCGAGAGCGATCGCAGATGATTGTCGGCTGCCAGGAAGGCGATGTTGTCCATCGGGCTTCTGGCGTTCTCCGTATACAACCGGAATAGCTGGCCCATGCTGACGGAGTAAATCATCGTATCGGACGCCTCGGCCTTCTTGAGGACTTCTCCGTAGGTGCGTTTGCTGATGGTGTCGAAGCCTGTCGCCACCAGAAAGATGGCTTTTTTGCCGTCGATTTTCTGGAGTCTTCCCAGAACTTCGTCGACAGCGTCGAAAAGGACAACCTCGTTATAGGTCGCAAACCGCAAATCCTGCAGACCACGAAAGAGCATGTTCTTGTTTCTTGTGAAATCCGTCAGGATTTCCGTGTGGAGATCGACCTTCACGAGGGCGGCCCAGTCGTTTTCCTGAAGGCTATTGACGAAACCCACGATAGGGGAAAAGACATCGTCGAGGTAGTACACGAGCGTCTTGCTGAACTCAAACATGATGACGACAGTCACCGGAGCATCATTGGAGCCGAAGCTCGTGATGGTTTGCTCAACGCCGTCGTCGAAGACCTTGAAATCATTCCTCCCGAGACCTCCGATAAGAGTTCCATTCTTATCGGCCACAACGACATCGAGATTGACGAGCTCGACATCGATGGAGAGGGGTTTCCCCTGTATGGCGTCTGCGGGACGCTCCGGCGGCGCGGGATTCCCGGCGCCGGCATCCCGTCGCGGTCCCTGCCCGAGGAAGGCCGTTCCAGCGAGAAGCAGCACCACCACTGTAAGAACCATTCGAAGTCTCATTTGGTTTGGTCTCCGTCGGTCCAGACTATCCGAGTGCCCCTTTTCTGCGCAAGACTTTGATGCCCCTCTTCCAGGTCTGATTTATGCCGATCTGCAATAAAGGCAATCCTGGCGGCAGGATAGCCAGAAGTCGATCCACGCTCTTATGGAAAGACAGCAGCGGTGCCACGATCACGAGCAGTGCGGGCTCGTCACGAATTCGGAGGCGTTTGAAATAACCGTTAGCCTCAAAGTCCCCTGCCTTCCGGTGACGCTCGACCGCTAGCCAGTAATCGAAAGCCTGAAACGGCAGGTCCGGGTCTGCCGCGGCCTTGATTTCAATCACCACCAGTCGGCCATCGTCCGTGACAGTCAGTAAATCAAGGACCCTGCGGTCGTCTCCTTCAAAGCTCGGTACTTGCGGATAAATGAGATCCTGCCGTACCGGCAACACATCTCTTATGCGAGCGATGAGGTTGGACTCCAGCCATGCCTCCTCGTGAGCATGGGCGAGAGGATGACGGCTGCCATGACGTCGTTGTTGCCCGAGACTCTCTATGAGCGACTCGACATTCTCTCCAAGCGGATACGTAACGCCTGTCTCGCTGACGCGGGCAATCTCCAGCCCTCTAAGCCGGATCGAAACGGCTTTCGCGGCAATGTGCGGCACGGCCTGCAACAGCGCTGGAGCTATGGCGAGAATACGGGCAACTTCCGATTTCACGGAGAGTTGGACGTAAGGGTGAACGCGCGTTTCCGCCCCTCGGCTTAGAGGCAGAGGTGACAAATCTATGCCGTCCCAGGCGAGCCAGTCGAATGCTTCACGAAGCCGGGGCAACGACATAACGCGCGTGACTATTGTCTGGCTGCGATCACGCGGCACCACAACGGTCACCCGGCGCTTCACTACCGCGGCCCATTGAATCGCGGCTCTCATGATTCCGTTGACGATCGGGGTCGCCTCGTCGGGATCCACCCCAATGACCGCCCCTGTTGATCCGACCAGAAGTCGAGGGTAGGCGCCTCCAACCCCGTGTTGTTTGTCGGAATGAAGCGTCTGCCGCGTCACCCGCTTTCCCAGATACCTCGACACCGCAATCGCCAGCCTCCGCTGGAACGTCGATCGTCTTCTTCTTAACTCCGCCGCGGAAGGAAGCATTTCTCCGGCATAGAACGAGAGCACGTCGCCACGGCTGCGAAGCCTTGACCGCGCTCGCACGCGTACACCCGACGCTCCGAGACCTTCGACTTCAAGGATCGTTCTGGAATAACGGCCAAACCGCAGCTGGGATCCTTCGATCCCAATGTCGGCGGCACGAAGATGGAGAAACTCCCGCCCATTAATGGAGATCGTCCATGAAGATTCGAGCGCCAGCAGTATGCGCAATTCTTCGATCTGCACGCGGCGATTATAGCCATGCGGCACGTGTCTGATCGCGATCATGAGGAATCGAAACCTCTTACTGACAGATCAACCAGGCGCGGCGACGTGCCGCTGCGGATGGTTTTTGCTTAGGAGAGTAAGTTGCTTATCGGTTGATGCGGTGTCGTTGGCACGAACGCCCGCCGATTGAGAGCCCGCATTCAGTTTCCACTCGCAATCGCGTACAATAGCGCGCACCCAAGGAGAGTCTATGCTGAGTTTTCGAGGCTTGCGTCAACGCATGGCGCATTTCGCGGAGAGATTTGTGTCTAACAACGAGGAGGTGCTTCCGAAGG
>DASTBJ010000030.1:0-6870 GCA_035712125.1 Terriglobia bacterium | reverse complement strand
AACTCAGTCTTCATCCGATCGCTAATAGACCAACCGACAATTTTGCGGCTCGCCAGATCCATGACTGACCCTGCCTCGCAGTTGGCCGAGTCCGATTTGAGATTTTGAGATTTCGGATTTGAGGTTTCCGTTCGTCCGATTTCCGATTCAAATTGCTCTCAGTCACCAATTTCGTCGATTTGGGGACCGAGGTGCCTGTCCCCGATCTCACTTCAGGTTCGCGCGCTCCCACTGCCGAACCTTCTGTCGCGCCGCATCGAAAAGACGTTCATAGTTCCCTTTTCGGACTTTCAGGCTCGCCTCGGGCGTCAACTGACGCCACACCGGCTGCCAGATATTGAAGACGGCATAGTAAGGATCTGGTCCGGCCGGCGCCACCGTGTCGGTGCCGAACAGAAAACGGTCGGGATAACGGTTCAGCATCGTGACGACGCGTGCGATCGATTCCGGCGTCGCGACCGCGTACTTTGCGACCTCATCCCACGAAATATCAAAGTTGACGTGACTTAGTGCCGGGTCGGTGAGCATGGCTTCGACGATCTGCACTTGCGCCGGATTCCGCTCCGCAGCTTCCGCCGACACCCGAACCGGGTGGACGATTCGCCCGAGCCCTATGTGTGCCCAGATGGTCGACGTCTTCGGATGTCGCTTCAGGAAAGCCTTCATCTGCGAAAGGTAAACCGGCTCGGTGTCCTGCTTTGCGAACGGCACATCGATATCGTTGTGAATGATGACAACGAGACCCGCCTCCGCCGCGAAATTGAAAATACGATCGAGCGCCGGGTTCGTCAGGCTCGCCGTTTCGCCGGGGATTTTGCCCGAGACAAATTCTTTATGGATGGTGAACTCGCCAATTCCAGTAAACACACCTGGAAATGTCTTCAACACGCGACGTATGTGATCGACGGCATACATGTCAGCCGGATTAAAGCCGGTGATCATCGGATCAAAGCGCGCCTGCTCTGCCGGGCTCAGCGCTTTGTAGACGCTGGCAATGTAGGCGTCCGTGAACGAATAGTAATAGAGCGGTGCGTCGGTGTGGAGGTAGTAGGTCGGCGCGAAGTCGCCCGAGTTTGCGAACGACCATTGTTGCTGGAGCGGAATGCCGAAAAGCGTCGACCGGCTGACCCGGCGGCCCATGAGCGCCAGAAACTGGCGAACATCGATGCCTTCCTGAATGTAGTTTGTCAGATGGAAATGCGAGTCATTAAACTCCGTTGAGGCCGCCTGGCCTGCCGTCTGGCCCCGAAGACACACAACAGTCGAGATGCTGAAAATGGTGAGGCCCGCCAGTACAAGGGACAAGCGCCTTCGCACCTGAGGACGTTTCATCACAATCTCCCTTCTTCGAGGTTATCCTGGATAGTCGCGAATGTCTCAGATCAAGCGCAAGTGTATTGTGCAGACCAGCCCACAGGATTACGTTGAGACATTGGCGTGCTATTCGATATAGTCTGCATTCGCCGTTCAGAATGACAGGTGATCCTCGCACGAAGCGGGAATATTCCAATTTCGGAAAACATGAACCGCGGAGCTTGCGAGCCTTGCAGTTTCTTTAGTTATTTACCTTGCTTGCACCCCCGGAATCAATGCGACGTTCCCACGAGTCGCGGAGTCGCTAAAAATCGATCGTCATGGCCAACAAACCCCTGAAGTCCCCGAACAATCCGACCCCTGATCTGAGGATCGGGGAACAATTTCGTCGGAGGGTCCTCGAATCCGCGGTTGCCGCGGCTTGTGTAATCGACCTCGAGGGAAGGTTCGTCGACATCAGTCAACGCGCCGTTGAAATCACGGGTTATTCCCTTAACGAAATGCGGGGCAAGCACTGCACTTTCCTTGTAGCCCCCGAGGATAAGACGCGCGTTGACGCGATCGTACAGTCGGCTTTACGTAAGGGAGAGAGCTTTTCAAAGATCGCCATCCGTTTTGTCTGCAAGGACGGCACCGTTAAAGACGTGACCTGCGATATCGGCCCCATCTGGCTGGACGACAGCGTGGCGGGGGCCGTCGCGACCGCAGAGGATTTGACCGATGCAAGGCGGGCCGAGGAGGCATTGAGAGAGAGAGAGACCGAATTACGCCTGCTGTCGTCGCGGCTTCTGGACCTTCAGGATTCGGAGAGGCGCCGCATTGCCCGCGAACTGCATGACGGCACTGCACAGAATCTTTTTGCCCTCAACATCGCGCTTTCCCGATTGCTGCAACTGGAAACCACGGAAGAGTCTCGCAACTCGCTTCAGGAGTGCCTTTCCCTGTGCGAGCAGTCGCGCGAAGAAATCCGCACCCTTACGTATCTGCTGCATCCTCCCCTGCTGGACGAGGCGGGACTGGTCTCTGCTCTCCGGTGGTACACACAAGGTTTCTCCGCTCGAAGCGGCATAAAAGTCGAGCTTGAGGCAGCTCAAAGCATCGGGCGTCTCCCCGCGGACGTAGAGATGGACCTTTTCAGGGTCGTTCAAGAGTGTCTGACGAACATCCATCGCCATTCGGGGAGTCCGAAAGCGCGGGTGCGCCTGGATACCGACAAGGAACGCGTCCGTCTGGAGGTTCGTGACTGGGGTCGGGGTCTCCCGGCTGAGATTACGGGCGTCGGGCCGCTGGCATCCCGGAGTGTGGGGATCCCGGGGATGCGTGAACGCGTGGGCCACCATAATGGACATCTCGACATCCAGTCCGGCAGCGACGGAACCGTCATCATTGCGACTCTTCCTGTTACTCCCCTGCAAAGACCTGAGGGTGACGCCACACCGCCGAAACAAGGATCAGGAAACTCCGTAGCCAGCACGCGCACGACCAGACAAGCCGGACACAAAAATACATAATCTACCTGATCCGGCCCGGCGGCGTCGTATGAGAGTGTGGGCACCCCGACGTACTTGCGAAATAGAGACAAGTAACTTAATGTTTGTTGGTTTTCATCGATAAGGGGGATGTCGTGATCCGTATTTTGCTGGTTGATGACCATGATGCCGTGCGCAGGGGTGTACAGACCATGCTGGAATCCCATCCCGGATGGGAAGTGTGCGCCGAAGCCTCGAATGGAAGAACCGCTGCCAAGCTCGCGACCCAGCTGAAACCCAATATCGCCGTGATAGACCTCGAATTACCCGACCTCAATGTCCTGGAGGCTACCCGTCAGATCAAGAAGGAGTGTCCGGAAACGGAAATCCTGATTTATACGATGTACGAGACAGAGGAGTTGATCCGGAAGGTCCTTGCCGCGGGTGCCCGGGGCTATGTCCTGAAATCCGACTCCGGCCAGCACCTCACCGAAGCTGTGGAGGCTCTCAGCCGCCACAAGCTTTTCCTCACCCCGGTTGCCTCGGAGACTGTTCTGGAGAGCTTTCTGAAGTCCACGCGCCAGGAATCCGAAGACTCGGTACTGACAAACCGCGAACGCGAAATCGTTCAACTGTTGGCGGAGGCGAAGGCGAACAAGGAAATCGCCGCGGCTCTTTGCATCAGCGTGAAGACTGTGGAAACACACCGCGCGTCGATCATGCGCAAGCTGGGAATCAATTCCATTGTCGCGCTGGTCCACTATGCGATTCGCAACAATCTTGTCGGTCGCGGAGTGAGGATTCCGAGAGTTCACTAGTACGATCCTGCCGGCCGATCCTGTTTACACGAAAGGCGTACCGTCAAATACGCGGTTCACCTGATATTTCTGGCCCAATTTGGCCTTTAGTATCTTGTACCTTAATCAGCTTCGATATCGCTTCCAGTCAAACAAACACAGGAGCGCGTTTGTATGAGCAGGTGGTCCTACGCGTCATTTCTGACGCCGCTGGGCAATTGACTGGCAGGCAAGCGTCTGGGAAGAACGCGAGATCAGGCAAGACGGCAGTCGAATCGGGATGCGAGACCCCCGGGTCCCCAAACTTGTTTCTTCCCATTTGGGGACCAACGCCAGCCTGCACCGCAGTTGGGTGGCTCCCCCAGCTGCGTGCCGGCCTGGCGGTTCAGCCCGTCATGGCAGCGTGTACTCTCGGGGGAACATGTCTTGAGGAAGAAAACACCCACAGCAAGGAACAACCCCGACAAACGCTCCAGACGTCACTTTCGTCTGAATGGCACGAAAACGCCGCGTCTTCGGCACACCCCGGAAGCAATCCTCCCATTTCTGACGTTCGAGCACTCCGGGACCGAAGAAGCGCTGCAGCTGCTAACCCGAAGGTTGCTGCAGGCGCAGGAAGACGAACGCCGAAGCGTGGCTCGCGAATTACACGACGGATTGAACCAGACACTGGCCATGCTCGGCGTCGAAGTCAGCATTGCACTCGATCAACTCCCTTCCTCAGCAAGGTCCGCGAGACGGCAACTTCAGCAGATCAGGGTCCGCGTTGAGCAACTGTCGGAGGAAGTGCGACAGATCTCGCATCGACTGCACCCCGCCCTTCTTGAACACCTTGGCCTGGTGTCCGCATTGCGCAGCTATTGTTCCGAGTTCGAGGAGTCTCGCCGCATCGAGGTCCGGTTTGTTTGCGAGGGCTCAACGAGCCGGATTCCGTTCTCCATTGCGACCTGTCTGTACCGGATCGTACAGGAAGCCCTGAACAATGTGGCCAAACACGCCAATGCAAGCCACGTTGTCATACGATTGCATCTCGGTGAACACGACATCACCTTGTCGCTGGCCGACAACGGACAGGGGTTTCGCGTACAGCCCGGCCGAACTCCGGGGTTGGGTCTGATCAGTATGGAAGAGCGCGCACAGATCGTGGGAGGGCGATTCTCCATTGAGAGTTCTGTCGGTACCGGGACGAAGGTCGAGGTCGTTGTGCCCGCGAAGGAGACATCCAAATGGGAACCGTTATCAGAGATCACGTCACCGGGAAAGTAAGAAGGCCGCGTTTACTACTGGCTGACGATCACACGATCGTACTGGAGGGGATGAGCCGGCTTCTGCAATCTGAATATGAGTTGCTCCCGCCTGCGGCTGATGGTCAGTTGCTCGTGGAGAATGCACTGCGAACCAATCCTGACGTCATCGTTGCCGACATCTCGATGCCGATTCTGAATGGGATTGAGGCTGTGAGACAGATCCGAAAGAAGGGATTGAAGTCGAAGGTCATCTTCCTGTCGATGCATGCCGACGTTGAGTTTGCCGCCGAAGCCCTGGCCGTTGGAGCCTCGGGCTATGTCATCAAGTCTTCAGCAGCGGAAGAATTGAGCCACGCGATCCGCGAAGCCCTTCGCAACAGGACATATATTACGCCGCGAGTTGGGCGTGACAAGGATTCGGTCAAACAGCAGACCCGGCAGGGCATGCCTCTGACCGCTCGTGAACGCGAGGTCCTTCAACTCGTCGCCGAGGGCCGCACGATCAACGGCATTGCCGCCATCCTGAAAGTTGCCAGCAGAACCGTGGTCTTTCACAAGACGAACATCATGGACAAACTGAACCTCCGCACCACTGCAGATCTCACGCAGTACGCGGTCCGGCACGGCATGATTTCTGTTTAAGGCTCTGGATCGAAACAGGAGAATCCCCTCATGGAGATGAAGCAGGAAACAGTTGCGAGTCATCATGCCGTTCAGCCCGAATCGCCCCCTGATCATGGCATGAAGTGGATTCCCGGCGGCGCCTTCGAGATGGGATCCAACAAGTTCTATTCGGAAGAAAATCCCGTCCATAAAGTGACAGTGGATGGCTTCTGGATGGACCAGTTCACCGTAACGAATCGAGAATGGCAGCGCTTCGTCGAAGCGACGGGACATGTGACGCTGGCGGAGCGGCCTCCGAATGCAGAGGACTACCCTGGCGCTGCCCCGGAGTTGCTGGTGCCCGCCTCCGTTGTGTTTCGGATGCCTGATCGGCGCGTCGACATGACGAACTGTTTCAACTGGTGGACGTACATTCCCGGCGCCAGCTGGCGCCACCCGGACGGTCCCGAGAGTTCCATCGAAGGGCGTGAGAATCATCCCGTCGTTCATCTCGCATGGGAGGACGTCGAAGCGTATGCCAAATGGATCGGCAAAGAACTGCCGACCGAGGCCGAGTGGGAGTTCGCCGCACGCGGCGGGATCGAAGGTGCCGATTTTGCTTGGGGGAATGACTTCATGCCGGGTGGCGCTCACATGGCGAATACATGGCAGGGGGAGTTTCCCTGGCAGAACCTCAAGACCGATGGATTTGACGGTACCGCACCTGTGGGCAGCTTCCCCGCTAATGGTTACGGTCTCCATGAAATGACCGGCAACGTCTGGGAATGGACTGCAGACTGGTTTCAGGATCACAGCAAGGTCCAACGGGCCTGTTGCGGCAACCTGAATCCGAAGGGTGGATCTCGCGACGCAAGTTATGACCCGCAACTCCCCAACATCAAGATCCCGCGCAAGGTGATGAAAGGCGGGTCGTATTTGTGTGCGCCGAACTATTGCAGGCGTTACCGGCCGGCAGCGAGAATGCCGCAACCCATCGACACGTCGACCTGTCACCTGGGTTTTCGCTGTGTCGTACGCACGAAGCAGCCGGCGGCATGATCGCGACACCCGGGCCAAACTGCCTATCGTTACGGGTATGAGTCGATATACACTTCCTCCAGCATTAGTGCCCCCGAGCGCGTGCTGATTATGGGGAGGTAGAGAATTATGGACCTTCGCAGCTACTGGACTGGCAAAACTGTTGCAATTGTCACGGCGTGGACCATGGTAGTGCCGCCGCTCGCACCGGCACTGCTCGGCAGCCCGTTTGCCCAAACGACACCCGCTCAGACTGCAGCCCAACCTGCACCGACCGATGCCGAGGTCGACGGCGGCTGGCCTCGCGATTACGTGACACCCTCGGAAGCATCCGTCGTTCTCTATCAGCCCCAGGTCGCAAGCTGGGATAAGCAGACCGAACTGGTTCTCTACGCTGCAGTG
>DASTBJ010000029.1:0-7027 GCA_035712125.1 Terriglobia bacterium | reverse complement strand
GACCACCACGACGGAACTCATCTTCGAATGGATGTTACAAAAGATGTAGCAGATCCCAGGCTTGTCGAAGGTCACTGCTCGGTTTGCTCCAGCCTCGTAGAGGAGCAGGTCGAATTGCTTGCCGTTAAGCCGGGAGAAAACGTTGTGGAAGAATGGGTCCTCGTTCGGAAAGTCGACTACCGTTCCAACCTCAACCGCCAGCAACCGAGTTTGAAAGCGCTTGTTCTTTTGTACGATCTTTGGCCGAACCGATGGTGTCCGACTCGGCGTAGCCGGGCGCCTGGGAACCGGTGTGAGCCACACAACGATGCCGGTATCGTTGTCTGTGCGGGGCGAACCGTTTGCGCGAATCATGCTGATGTTTCCCGTAACCATCGAGGTGTTGGGCACGCCTGCGGATGCGACCCAACCCAGAAACAGGCAGCAAACCGCACAACCGATGATCCATTTCGCAAGAGTCATTGCGTAAACCAGCCTCTCATAGTTCCATTGCCAGCGCTAGAACAGCACGCCAACTCCGAGATTCGTGTGACTCGCATCCTCGTATGTGTCGATTCGCCACGTTTTGAATCTCCGATATTCCAGGGAAAACACGAGGTTTGTCCTCGGTCGATAAATCACGTTGTACATTTGTGTGCCGTTCCTGGAAATCGTCGGCGTGCTCGAGTATCGGAAAAGATCCTTTTCAAAAGGACGGTCTTCGCCATAAGCGCCATTAAACTCGACGGTAGAGGTCGCTTTGAACGACAGCTGGGTCCATCCTCCGACTGTATTTATCCCTGTCATTGACGACGCAGGATCCGCTTCGGGCCCGCTGAAGACCACACTCCGTCCCTGCGCTGCGCCGAAATTTCCGATCGCTCGGCCCCGAAAGAACTCGCCCGACCATGTAAACCGGCTTCCGAGAGGAACAAGCCAATCCACGGTGCCGGCCCATCCATCTTCAGTTCTTCCGGCCCCACGATCTTCACGCCCGTAATAGGCGCCTAATCCAAGTGTCAGGGGCCTCTCATCGTCGTTGTCACGAGTCCAGGCCACGCGCGCAGCATAGCCGGGCTGAGCCGGACCTCTGGGAACGGGATCGAGAAACCCTCCCTGAAGCGAGATCGTACCCTTCTCGGATACATTCAAACGATGTTCAACGCGTGCCTGAGGTATCCACGTCCAGAGGTTTCCTGAGTAGGAAAACGCGGGATAAGCCAACGTTGCAATCGATGTCGGTGACAGTGGAGAGACAAACGGCGCATCCTGCGACACGATGATGCTTGTTTTGGGCCAGTCCAGCCGCACTGCGGCCGTTCTCAAACGGACGGATCCCCATGAACTCGCATACTGTGAGTTGTTAGTGATTCCGAAGAAATCAAACTGGAGTCCTGCGCTGGTTTTCGCGCCACCCAGAGTTGGTCCGTAGGTTTCCAGTCCAACTTGCGATTGCAGAGCAGAAAACCCAAAAGTTCTTCCGGTGCTTGTCGCAGAGGGGCGTAAGGCGAGGTCCGGTACTTCGAGCGTGTCAACACGTCCCTGATTCATGAAAGCGTTCATCAGGACAATTCCCGAAAGCCGGACTCGATAACGGGACGAACTCTCGACTTTGGTTTGATAGTGCTCTTCCAGCCGACCATCCAGCAGTTGCAGGCTCTCCTCCAGCAAGGCGAGGCGATCTTCAGGTGAAGCGGTAACGCTGGGTTCCTGTGTGGCAACGGTTGAATTTGCCGCGAGGGCTTGCTCAACCTCAGGAACAACGGCGCTGCCTGATCCGCTTTGCCCATCAATCCTGCTCAGTTGCAGCCGGAGGTCGCGCGTCTCCTCGTGCGACCGTGCGATCTCTGACCGCAGGCCGGCGATCATCTCGTTTAGCTGCAAGACCTGTCGGGCAAGGGTGTCGACCTTTTCCTCGAGGGTCTGTGCAATGAGAACGGGCGGTCTCGCGGACCAGAAGGCCACGACCAGTACGAGGCATATACCTTTGACCGCGCAAACAGATTGCTCCTTCTTACTCATAAGGACTCCTGTGAGACGAGCGTTCCTTCCATATGGGGGGATTGGGAAGGTGAACGTTTGGAATTGCAGATTCGTCCGACCGGGAAGAGTTTATGCCAGAACAATACGGAATTCACGGGTTGGGGGGAGATTCCGAGGGCCACGCAAAGAGCATTCGAGGAAAACCTTCCTGCGGGATGCTCCACTGCGCAGAGTAACGGAATTGCTCGATCCATCGTCCGATCTTCGCGAGCGCCTCAGCATGATGAACTTCAACCAGGATCCGCGGCCGTCGGCCCGAGAAGAGAGCTTCGCCGCCCCGCAGTACTTCATACTCTCCACCCTCCACATCGATTTTGATGAGTTCCGGCGCCGGCCCTTCCGACGCTGTGAACGCATCAAGAGTCGTCGATGGCACGGTTATCGTCTCGCCATCCGCCATCAGTGGCGGATGGCCGTCTGCGATGACACTTCCATGAGATCGGCGCGTCGCACCGCGTCGGAATGGAAGCCCCTGGTTTGTGGAGTAAGACCACACCGCTGCGTGGACAATCCGAACACGTTTCTCGAACTGGTTCAGCACACAACTGTCCTTGAGGCTGGCGACATTCTCAGGGTCGGCGTCGAATGCCACGACGCGGCCACCTTCACCCACCAGTCGAGCGGTGCCGAACGTAACCGCACCGATGTGAGCGCCGACGTCAAATACGACGGAACCTTGATGAACCGTCGCCAGAATGATCTGCTCTGTCATCGTCTCTCGCTGACCCTGCCAGTAACTTGCTTCCTCCGGAAATCGAGCGTGCACCCAGAGCCCCTGCGCTAAGCCCGACTGAACACGCACAGACACCCTGTTCCTCGGAAGAAGGAAGCGTTCAACCAGCAATCCAATGGTCCGTTTAGTCTTTCGCACCGGGCCCGGCAGACGCTGCGCGCCTGCCATCGCAAGATGCTCACGGGCTGCAAGGTAAAGTCGTAGAGCCAGTTTCGAGACAGCCATTGAAGGATTGGATATAGCGCAAGTCCTGTTTAGACCTTGTCAGCAGCCGGCAAAAGAGTTGTCACCGCCTTGCAAAAGAGTTTCGAAGAAAGAGCGAACAAACGCAGTCTCTGCAGGTGGGATCGGTGGCAACATCAAGTTGACTGCGAAACCGCACGGCATCGTCGCCGTTCAGGATGTCCAGAAGCGATTGGTCGTGAATGTTGCCGAGGCCACGGTGAAAGAAACACGGCTTGACGGTCCCATCGGCCTCTACGACCGCAGATACCCACGGAGCGTTGCAGCGCGGTGAGATTGGTGGAACCTGTCCCAGATGCACTCGAAAATGCCGTGCAATACGCCGGAGCTTTTCAGCGTTTTCAACAACAAAGCCAGACTCCATATCCTGAGCATTTTCGCGGACGAGCGCGTCAATCTCGGTTTCGAGGGTTTCTGTTTCCAGCAGCGTCAGGCCGATCTGGGACTGACGTTCCGGAGGCCATCCCTCGGGACGATTGAACGCGGCCGATGTCACATCTGCCGCGAGGAACGAAACGGAGTTCAAAGAAATGGCGTGCGCAGTCCGAACTGTATTGCGGAGTTCGCTACAGTTCACTTTCTGGACGGTACAGCGTCCATGAATCGGAAGTCCGGGCCGCAGTCCGCGTACGGTCTCAATTCCGCGTTGCAGTTGACGAAAGGCTCCGTTGACGCCGCGAATGCAATCATGGATTGCCGGCGGCCCGTCGATGGAAACAATGAGATCGTCCATCCATTGCACAACGGTCGACGCATGCCGCTCGAGGGACAGTCCCGCCGTGAGCAGGGTCAGCCGGATCCTTTCGGCGCGCAACAGCTCACACAAACCCGACAGGTCCGAGTGCATCAGGGGTTCACCGCCGGAAAAGACAATCCACCGGACCTGCAGTTTTCGGAGACTGGAGACATGAGGCTCCAGATCGCTTCTCGTGATCTCGCGAACGCCGCGAATTTTCCAGATATCACACATGACGCAGCGGCAGTTGCACCGGTTGTGCGGCTGCAGCACCAGCACCGGCAACGTTTCGATGCGATGGTCGGATACGGCGGTCATGCGGAAATCCTTTTGCCTGCCAGACGTATCTCATCGCCGAGGTGGGCGGCCGTCTCACTCAATAGCCGTGTAACCGGGGCATGCACCCAGCGCTGTACGGAGTCGACGGTCATTCGTTCCAGTCCTGCACGGCGAGGTGAGGGAAGTGTTGCCATTATGGCCTCTGAAGCGAGCTTGATCCGGCCGAAGATCATCACGAGGTCAATCTGCGAGGAATCCAATTGTGCTACGGCTTCGCACGGCGACGCGCCGTTCCAGGGAATTGCGATGATGTTCGCAACAGAGCCCGACTCCAGCCTTCCTTCGCCTTCGTCCAGCCGCAGAATGGATGCAGCCGTTTCAGTGACCATCCTGTAAATAACAGGCGCAGGGATGTCTTCCTCACGCGCTTCGTGGATCTCGTCGAGAAGATTGCCTCGCGCCGTGAGTGCCGAATCACTTCCAAGAGCGATGCTTTCGAGATCCGACAGCGCGTGCACATCAAGTGTTGTTCCCAGAACAAACTGGTTGGATGTCGGACACCAGACCAATCCGGCACCCCGCCGTTGCCTCAGGCTGTGGCCCGCTTCCGAGAACGCGACCCCATGAACGAGGACGGTACGGCTATCCAGTACACCCATGCGATCGAGGTCAAAGACTTCGAGCCGAGATCTTTCATCAGTCCCCTCGCCGGCGTGAATGATGAACGGCTGGTCGGTTTGGGTGGCATCGAATGCACTAAAAACATCCTTCTCGAACGTCAGGGAATGAGCCCAGCCATAGTGGCGCACGACGTGCACAGGAAAGCCGCGTTGGAACTGCTCGTCGTACGGATTGTGGTGGCAGACGGTGGTCACTCCACACAGCAGATTCTTGAGGCCACCCCACACCATTCGGATGTTCTTGGGAACAGACAGATGCTCGCGGACGGGCGACACACCCGGTTGGTAGATATCGCGTGCCCAGTCGGCAGAGTTGCTGTATGGACCACGGCCGAGCCTGGGGAAGAGATTGAATTCGAGATGATCGTGAGCGTTGATCAGCCCGGGAAGGATCAGGCGATTCTCGAGATCTATTGTCGCGTCCGGAGGAGTATGCGCTTCCCTTGAGTGCACCCGCCGAATTTTCCCGTCAGCGATTTCAAGGCTCGCTCTGACCGAAGTCTGCCCATCGATCGCAACTCTGCCCCCGGTGAGCCATAATGAAGCGCACACAAGTCACTTCCTGAAATGCAAGGCCAGGATCGCCATCTGTCCACGCACCCGGTGAAACAAGTCACCCCTGCCATACTTCTCGAAAATCGGCTCCTCCGGCTCACCGAATTCAGCTTCGAGACAATCCACCGTTGTGAAGCCCTCAGCGGCGAACGCTTCCCGGATGAAGCCCATGGATCGCGGGTAGGTTTCGATCTCGATACGTACGCCGGAGTGATGAAAGCCTCGCTTCCAACCGCGAGCCTGCGCGGCCGGATGGAAGTCGGTGACAATGAGATCGCCGCCATCCTTAACGATCCTGGTGAGTTCGCCAGCCACGCCGTGGATGTCCGCGATATGACTAAGCCCGAACGAACACATTGTGAAATCCACAGAGCCGGAGCGGACAGGAACCTCTGTCGCATCCGCTTGAATCAACCGGCCTGCCAATGCGTCCTTTCTCCATGCCTGCTGAAGCATTTCGTGACACAGGTCCAATCCCGCAGCAGTACGGACGCCACACACCGCCAGCCGCGACAACCATCGTCCAGTTCCACAAGCAACATCAAGGACATGTTTGCCCTCCAGCGCTGGAAGCAACGGTTCGATCATGCGTTCTTCCAGCGACAGGACAGGATTCATCTCGTCATAAGTCGAAGCCCACAAGGCGTGGGCTTTAACGGAGGGCAATTGGACAGTTTGGTTCACAGGCTCTCGACCTCGGGCCTTCGCAACTGGGTGAGACGCTGCATCATTTTCAATTCGACAGGAAATGCATAGAACCCGAACCGATAACGCCACGAACTCAGAGTCTGAAGGCCCCGGCGACCCCATGACGGAAGTTGCAGGTCCTGCACGGTTGGCCAGCGTGAACTCACGACGGTTCTGAAGTTGTCGATGCGCTTTTGCATCGATCTCGTGAACCACGGAGTGCTCGCATTTTTCCGAACGGCAAAAGCTTGCCACCGCGGCGTGGCCCACTCTTCGGGACTCGATGGAAACTCCACCTGGTCTTCCACGTTTCCGTACATGCGTTCTCGCTGCGGAACCGGAATGTACGGATAAAGGATGATCTCTGATGCGGGATTCAGCTGCTTGATCGTTCGAACGAAACGGATGCATTCGTCAGCATCCCGTTCGGGATCTTTTGGATTACCGATGACGAACGAAAACTCCGGAATAATGTCGAATTGTCGTATCCGGCGGGCAAGTTCCAGAGTTTGTTCCGTCTTCAGCTGCTTCCGCATCTCCTGAAGGACCCAGTCGGATCCGGATTCGGCGCCGAAGAAGATCATTTTGCAGCCGGCCTTGCGGATCGCCTCGAAAGTGGAATCGGAGTATCGCAGCATTAAGTCGATGCGTGCCTCGCACCACCAGGACAAACGAAGTGGAGAGAGACGGTCCATCTGTTCCCTCGTGTGACTTTCGTGCAGGAAAAAATTGTTGTCGTAGAACTGCACAGAGTCGATCCCGTGGTTTCGCGCAAGCTGACGCAGGATCATCTCCGTTCGTTCCGGCGACTCCATCTTTTCGAGGCTGCCATAGGCGGAAATCACACCGCAGAAACTGCAGTGATACGGACAGCCGATGCTTGCCTGATGCACCGCCGTTCGGCGTCCGAAAAATGACGGCCGGATGTACTTCTCGGCGGGGATCCGGTGGTAGGGGTACCACGCGAAATCATTCGGGCTTTTCATCGGGCGGTCCGGGTTATGACGTGGGATACCTGCACGATCCTTGAATGACAGTCCGCGGATGCTTTCCATCGGTCGTTCACCCCGGATGCCTTCGAGAAGTTCCAGC
>DASTBJ010000028.1:0-3816 GCA_035712125.1 Terriglobia bacterium | reverse complement strand
TCAACTGGGCTCATGGTCCGAACCGTCATCAATCTGCAAGCAGTGGATCCGGGATTTCGAATGGACAATGTTCTGACAGCGAATCTTTGGATATCCCCCGCGGATTATCCAACACCTGAGCGCCAGAATGAGTTCTATCGCGAGGTGCTCGAGCGTGTGAGCCACCTGCCCGGTGTCGTGTCGGCGGGCTTCACGACATTCCTGCCCTATACCACGCTTATCGGCGCCGCACCTGTCAGCATAGAGGGGCGCCCAAACTCGAGCGACGGCTCCGATATCGTCATCATGCGATACGTGACGTCGGACTTCCTGAAAACGATTGCGGTGCCTCTCGTACACGGACGCGGGTTCTCGGATCGCGATACAGGCAAGCAGCCTGCCGTTGCTCTCGTCAGCGAACGCGTGGCGGCGCTATTCGATGGGAATCCTGTGGGCAGGAAGATCGCGTTTGGCCCGATGTCGTTGACAGTGGTTGGCGTCGTCGGCGACATCAAAGGAGAAGGCCTTGAGACACCGAACACACGCGGCACGGTGTACATGCCTGCGGCGCAACTGGGACAGATTGGCTTCTTCACGCCCCGCGATCTCGCGATTCGCACGATATCGAATCCGACGGCCATCGCAGCGGCAATGCAGCAGGAGATCTGGGCGGTCAATCCCAACCAGACCATCGCGAATATACGGACACTGGAGAGCGTGGTCGAAGGGCAAATCTCCGACCGCAAAGTTCAAACCGGTCTCTTCACGGCATTCGCTGGGCTCGCTCTCTTCATGACGGCGCTTGGCGTCTACGGGCTCCTCTCGTTCGTCGTGACCTCGCGTATCCGCGAACTCGGAGTGCGTATGGCCATGGGAGCACAGCGACGGGATCTGGTCTCCCTCATCGCAGGAGACAGCGCCGTGTGGGTGATCTGCGGCCTCGGGGGCGGGCTCGCTTTGGCTGCGCTCGTGAGCCGGAGTATGCGCACCATCATCTACGGTGTCGAACCCCTCGACTGGTTATCACTTCTCGCCTCCACGTGTGTGCTGGGCGCGGTCGCCTGTATCGCAGCGCTGCGCCCGGTTTGGCGCGCTACCCGCGTGGAACCGATGGCCGTACTGCGCGTGGACTAGTTATCGATGGAACCCCGTCGATTCTCCATGATGTCACGACTCTTCGGCGAACTCAGCGTTGAGGAAACGGCGGACACGCTGGGGATTTCGGTACGTACCGCCAAATGAGCGTTTCCCCTGGCGAGAAGCGGCACGACTTGCATCAGGAAGGCATCTTGCACGGAATGGTTTGGCGTCCGTGGCGCCGGTAAACCCGAAAATCTGCGTTCGTTGTGAGGAGTACAGGATCGGCCAATACCTCCGTCATTCTTACGAGCGACGCATCAGCGAGGCTGGCAGGCACGTCCGCGTACTTATGCATGACTTTCAGCACAGCTTCCAGGTTATCGCTTAAGTCGAATCCAACCGCGACGGCGCGACGGCGAAGAAGGGCCGCCAGGGCAGGCGCCGCAAGGGGACCCAGCAGGTGAAAGGCTTCGGACAGAGCGGCTTCGCACGTTGTCCAGGGCGGTGGGAGGCGCGCCGCCTGGCTCACCGCCCACAGATGATGGGAATCGCGGGCGCTGAGCAGGGCCACAATAAAGCCTGCATCAACGAGGACGTTTCCGCCCATATCTACCGCTTTTCAAGGTATTGTTTCTTCCGCGAGCTCAAATCGACTGGCAAATCCTCTACCGAGCCGATCAGATCCGCGATGGCGTCTAACGATGCAGTCGGCGACCTGCGCGGCCCGGCAATCTGCAAACGCTCACGAACAACATCGGACTTGGAAATCCCGCGTTTTCGCGATTCGGCATCAATCTGCGCCACCAAAGACTCCGGCAATCTAACGGTGAGCGTTTTCATGAAACCGAGTGTATTACATACATGCCTCTCACGCAATACACCGGCGATGCACCTTTAGATGCCGCCGCGAGAGCTTTCACTCGATAATCTGGCAGAACAGAGAAGTTTTCTATTTCGAATTGGGACTAGAAGACAAGGGCGTGAAAGTCATCTTCTGGTGCGCTGCTGTTGTGGCATCGATCCGTACCTAACCTCGACGCAAGACGGTACAAGCTGACCCGAAGGTCGGAGGCCTTTTCGCGCCTCCTGTCATTCTCCTTTTGACTTTCCTCTCCCGGTCGAATAGAAGTGTGCCAACAAGGTCTCTAACAACTGAAGGGGGTAAGGTTGTATGAGGAACACGCGTTCTATGTCCGTGTCTCTGCTTGTTTTTCTTTCCTGTCTCTTGCTTTCCGTTTCCGCATCCGCACAAGTTGGAATCAATGCGACCTTAAGTGGTTCGGTCGCAGATGCGACGGGTGCTCTGATACCGGGTGTTAGTGTCATTGCGACGAATACTGCAACGGCAGTTGCGACGGATACTCTAACCAATGAAGCTGGAACCTATCGGTTTCCGAGCCTTCAGCCCGGACTCTACGAAGTCAAAGCATCGCTTCCTGGATTTCAGTCGCAATCGTTTCGCCTGAACCTGGGGACGGCGCAACAGATTCGCCAGAATTTCACGCTCCAGGTCGGTAATGTCGCGACCAATGTGGAGGTCAGCGCTGCAGCTGACGAACTGCTGACGGCCGCGGTGGCGTCGGTCAGCACGGTTCTGGATTCACAGCAGATTCTGGATTTGCCTCTTGTGGGCCGAAACGTGATGGACCTGGTGACGGCCACAATGCCGGGAGTCGTGGGCGACGGGCAGGCGAGTACGACGTTTGCCGGCATTACGACGAACGGTGCGTCAAACGTCGCTATCTCCATGGACGGCGTTACCATGAACACCGGACGCCACACACAGGGTTTGAAGACATCATTCTTTGTTGCTCCCGACATGGTTGACGAGATGCGCGTTGTCGTCGCACCGGTGGATGTCGAAGGGCGCGGCGCCGCTCAGATTCAGATGCGCGCGCGTTCAGGCGGAAATCAATTCCACGGAGCGGCCACATGGAATGTCCGCAATTCTGCGCTGAATGCGAACAGCTGGACGGCGAACCGACAGGGCTCGACACCAGTCTGGTACAACCGTCATCAGACGACGCTCAGTGTCGGCGGTCCGATCTTCAAGAACAAGACGTTCTTCTTCGTTCTCTACGATCGCAATGACCAGCTGCAGAAAGAGACAGTCAATGCGGCTGTGCTAACACCCACCGCTCGATCCGGACTCTTCCGGTACTTCCCGGGAGTCAACAACGGAAACGCAGATGCAACGGTGAGCGGAACCGGCAACACTCGGGTCGCTCCCGTTGTAGACAAACAGGGAAATCCTCTGGACTGGACTCAGATTCCTGGCGCCACGGGACCGATGCGAACGTTCAGCGTCTTTGGCGATGCTCTGAATCCCGGGGATCCGAACCGAACAGGTCCCGATCCTACGGGCTACATCGCGGCAGTCATGGGCAAGATGCCGCTTCCCAACGCCTATGACGGCGCTGCGACGGTCGGCGGAGTTGCGATAGACGGCCTCAATACAGCAGTTCATCGCTGGGTTCGCCGCACGGTTGCCGGGTCGGCGGGCGGCACGGCTCAAAATATCGAAGCGTTCAATCGCACCCAGCTCAACATCAAGATCGACCACAATTTCAATGCCAAGCATCGGCTGTCGGGTACATGGGTTGATGAGAAACACTATTCGGACAACAACAACCTCTCGCCCTGGCCGACAGGCTACAGCGGAGAGATTCGTGAGAAGCCCAAGGTGCGATCCCTGAGCTTTACGTCCGTGCTGACTCCAAATTTGCTGAACGAGTTCCGGTTTGGATATCGAAGCAC
>DASTBJ010000027.1:0-5803 GCA_035712125.1 Terriglobia bacterium | reverse complement strand
ACGAGGAGCTGAGCGTTGGCCGAATATCCCGGGACAATGACGTTCACGAAGTATCGGCCGGCGGGCAGTCCGTAGAGTCGAAAGTCTCCCGACGTGTTCGTACGTACCTGCTGGACGGGAATCAGAATCCGAAGTTCACCTTGAAACGTCGATTTCAATGCCTGGACCTGCGCATTCGCCAGGGGTTGGCCGTTACTGTCAGAGACTCGGCCTGAAATAGCCGCCGCTGCAACCATGCGCACGGTGAGATCAGGCGCGGGCTGCCCCGTACGCAACTGGACAGGAACACCCGGGCCGCCTGGCCACTTTTGGCCTACCTCGGCCGGCGCGAAACCATCGCGCCGCACAGAGATTTCGTAAGCACCCGGCGAGAGATTCGGGAAGTAGAAACGTCCGTCGGTTTCCGTTGTTGTGGTGACGGGTTCGGGAAGCGGGCCGCCCCGCAATTCGACGCGCGCCTTGGATAACGGATCGCCCGTTGCGTCACGAACCACAATGCCTTGCAGAGAGACGACGGGCCGCTGAGAAAGCGCAGTCGCCCCAAGAGCGAGAAGAAGAAGGAGTCCGGCAGTGAATCGTCTCATCGCGCACCTCCCGGAATGGCGACCAGTTCCACGGCCGTCTGCCCCGCTTCACCAATGCGAACGGTCTTTCCTCGGGATTCCACCGCGCGCAAGACTTCGGTATCTTGCCAGGCGCCATCAGGAATGTCCTCCCACGCGAAGGCGCGATAATCGCCGGCAGCAATGCCCTGAATTTTGAATCTGCCGGAAGTATCGGTGACGGCATTTCGATAAAGATCTTCACGATTGCGATACGCGAAGTCGGGGACCAGCGCCACCTTCACATTCGACAGCGGCTCACCCCGATCGCTGGTAACAACGCCTTCGAGGCGGCCTCCTGTCGACAGCACGATCTGCAATCGTTGATCCGGGTTATGGCTTTCCAGACGCAGTCCATCGTTGAGAACATCCGCGCTTCCGTAACGTATGGACTTCACGAAAACGTTCGACAGGGCATCCGGGAGTGTTTGCGGAGTCCATGAGAACGGGTTCAGCAGCGGGCTGACCATGACGCGGAACTCGCCGGGGAAAATGCTTGGCAGACGGAAAGACGTGTCCGTGGCGTTGTTGGGAATGTTCCCGGCCGAAGCACCACCGAGCGAGAGGCCGGGAATGTCGGGATGACGAGCAAGACTGACTCGGAATTGGGACTTCTGTTGTGGTGTCAGAGTCGTCGCGAGATTGCCTTCGAAAACGAACTCTCCGACAAGTGCCCCCCCGGGCAACAAGGTCAACGAGACATTTTCGAGATTCTGGCTTCCCATCTCTAATGGCAAGCGCACGCCGATGGGTATGCCTCCGCCGATGTTCACTCCCTGAGCAATGAGCTGCTCGAGTTGGGCGGGCGCGACTCCCTGAAGGTTTGCGGGGTTTGGGTTGTTAGGATCGCGCGTGGAAGCAGCCGCATAAAGCGCGTAAGAACCTGGCGCAACGCCTTTGATGTCGAAACTGCCGTCCTTGCCGACGCGCCCATAAGGAACGACCGCCGTTGCGGTCCAGTCCAGCGGGTACAGTCGAACTTGAGCGCCTTCGGCCGGCTGTCCGGTGACGCCGTTCATAGCGCGGCCTCGGATGTGAAACGCTTGCGTATGCGCCCCCGCGAACGAGAGTTCAATCGAGTGGGCGGAGCCGGGGCGCACATCGATCTTCTGAGCGCGCTGTGGATCCGTACCACCGCCGTAATAAATTGGTTTGTAGACTTCCTGAGTAAAGGACCCATCCGGCAGGTTCTTGCGCGTCACGACAGGAGGCATCGCATCGGAACGGTGTCCGCCAATGCCCGGCGGAGACACACTGAACATGACGTTCTGACGCGAAGGATCTTCAGGCACCGCGGAAACGTAGTATTCGCCAGGAGGTAGCCAGTAAAGGCTGAACTCGCCAAGATCGTTCGTCTGAACGACATTCAGCGTGTAAAGGCGTTTCTGCCCATTCTGATAAAAGGCTTCCATGGCCTGTACGCGCGCATGGGCCATGGGCTCGCCATCGCTGTCGAGGACGCGCCCGGAAATGCTTCCGGTCCGCGGCATTGCAAGCCGAACGTCCTGGACTTGCTGGTTGTCGGCAATGGGGATCGCGATGCCCCGACTTTTGTAGCCGCGCTGCCGATACTCTGCGGGTGCCAGAGCCCCGCCTGTCTTCGCCGCTCCAACACACCAGTTGCCGGCGCGCACCTGCTTGAAAGAAAACCGTCCGTCGGCCCCGGTCGTCGTAGTCATGCTTTCCCCGCCGGTCCTGCCGCACTCGGCTTTGCGCATCTCAACGATAGCCCCGCCGACCGGGTCGTTGGATCCGAGGATCGTGACGACGCCGTCAACCGTCGCCGTCCCTGGAGGCTGTTGTTGGGGTTGGGGGTTTACTCCGAAGGGCTGGGCGGGGTTGCCGTCTGGACCAATGAAAATAGGCGCAATTGTGGTCCCCGGAGCCGTTGGAACGGGCGGCGGCGGCGCAATGGCCCTGACCTGGACGAGAATCGCAAGAGTCACCAGCAGAGATATATTTAGCATGGCTGTTTGGACGAATGGTAAAGCTGCAGGGTTGACCGCCCGAAGGAAAAACGCTCGGCACTGACGGGCAGTCACCCTCGATTGGATTCGCTCCTGGATCTGTGATAATCCTGCCTGGCGAAACCTTTCCTGAAGGAGGAACGGTACATGCTTCGACGATGCGTCTTGAGTCTCTTCGCCGCCATCCTTGTTTTTGCCCTCGCGGGGATTCGTCCAACCGAGGCCCAGCGCGGCCAGGTGCAGTTGCCCGAGGGTCCGGGACGGGATCTCGTCCAGGCGAGCTGTACATCCTGTCATGCCTTGAATCAGGTCACCAACTCAGCCGGGTACACAAAAGAAGGTTGGGCGGCATTGGTCGGGACTATGGTCGCGTTGCCCAAAGACCAGGCAGACACCGTTAACGGATACCTCGCTGCGAATTTTCCTGAGAAAACAGACCGGCGCCCGACACTGGTGCCCGGCGACGTCAGCATCAAGATTTCCGAATGGGTCGTTCCCACGCTCGGCCAGCGATCTCGCGATCCGGTCGAAGCGCCGGACGGGTCGATCTGGTGGACGGGAATGTATGCAAGTCTGGTTGGGCGGCTGGATCCCAAAACAGGTCAGATGAAAGAGTATCCGCTGCCGCAGACCGCCCGGCCGCATACGATCGTTCCGGATTCCAACGGAAACATCTGGTACACGGGAAACAGCAACGCAACTCTCGGAAAGCTTGATCCCGCCACGGGCAAGATCACCGAGTACAAGACAACGGCACGCGATCCGCACAGCGCGGTGTTTCACCGAAACGGCATGATGTATTTCACCGCGCAGAACGCTCGGGTTGTGGGACGGTTCAGTCCGCTTACAGGCGAAACGACTGAGATTTCCACAGAGCCAAATCCTTACGGCATCCAGATGGCTCCCGACGGTACGCTGTGGGTCGCGTTCAACGGGACAAACAAGATTGGAGCCGTGAACCCGGATACGATGGCCATCAAGTATTACGAGGTGCCGGATGCTTCCTCGCGTATCCGGCGGCTGGGTCTCGCCAGCGATGGCACGGTGTGGTATGGGAATTCGACCCGTGGCCGCATCGGTAAACTCAATCCGAAAACGGGTGAGATCAAAGAGTGGCCTTCGCCGAGCGGACCGACGTCTCATCCCTATGCGCTCGCGGTCATCAACGATGTCGTCTGGTACAACGAATCCGGCATGAGGCCGGACACGCTTGTGCGTTTCGATCCTAAAACCGAAAAATTTCAGAGCTGGGCGATACCGTCCGGCGTCGGGATTGTTCGGAACATGTGGGTGACCCGCGCGGGGAATTTGCTCATCCACCAGTCCAGCTCCAACAGAGTTGGCCTTGTGGAGATCCGGTGACGATAGGGTAAGCCGTTCTTTGCATGCCCCCCTGAGTCAGGGGGGCGTGGAAACAACCGGTGAAATTTTGCGCGCGGGAAATTGCAACCTCGGTTGAAGTAGAATGCGGGGCGATGATTCCCCGCAAATTTGCAGTTCCGGCTCTGGTCTTGTTATGGACGTTGAGTCTTCCAACGCCCGTCAGCGTCGCGGGCAATCCTTCCCCGGCACCGTCACGCAAGGTGGTTTTGGACACCGCGGTAGCCGAAGCCTCGAAACTCAACCGGTTGCACAGTCTTCTGATCAGTGTCCGTGGCGAGACCATCCTCGAGCAGTATTTCAACGGGACGAAACCGACACGCCTCGCCAACATCAAGTCTGCATCCAAGAGTGTGATCTCGGCCCTGGTGGGAATCGCGCTTGAGCAGGGGAAAATCCCGAGCGTGCGCCAACCCATCACGGAGTACTTTCCTGAGCTCAAGAACGAAAAGGATCCTCTCAAGCGCCAAATCACCATCGAAGACCTGCTGACCATGCAGTCGGGTCTGGAAACCACGAGCAATCGCAATTACGGAGCGTGGGTCCTCAGTTCTAACTGGGTTCGCCACGCGTTGTCCCGCCCGATGTTGAATCCTCCGGGAACGGTGATGATCTACAGCACCGGCAACACACACCTGCTTTCGGCAATTCTGACGAAGGCGACCGGCAAGAGTACGTGGCAGTTCGCGCAGGAATCGCTCGCGAAGCCCATGGGGTTCGCGCTCGCGCAGTGGCCGCGAGATCCACAGGGCATTTACTTCGGCGGCAACGATATGAGCATGACGCCGCGGCAGATGCTCGCATTCGGCCAGATGTATCTCAGCGGCGGCAAGGTTAACGCGACTTCTGTCGTTCCAGAAAAATGGGTTGAAACGTCCCTCACGCCTCGTACGGTTTCACGGCGTGAAAGCGACAGATTCTACGGGTATGGGTGGTGGGTGCGTGAACTCGCGGGCCACGAAACCTTCTACGCCTGGGGCTATGGCGGACAGTTCATTTTCCTGGTGCCGTCGTTGGATCTTGTCGTCGCAGTGACATCTGCAAGTGAGCCGGGCGCGGAACGACGAAGTCATCTTGGCGCGATCTACGGCATCGTCGAGGATGTCATCATTCCTGGCGTCGCCTCTTTGGCCCCCGAGTCTCACTGAGGGATTCCCCCGCCGCACTTTCCGCGTATATGCTGTCGCGCATGCCAAAATCACTCTGCCTGGCACTGCTTGTTTCGATTGTCGTTACCACCGGCGTGGCACAACAGCGTGGACCAGCCCGCGAGATCGTGCCCGTGAAGGGCGACATCTACCGCGCGCGCAACAATAATTACTTCTCCGTGTTCATGGTTACGCCTGAGGGCATCATCCTCTCGGATCCCATCAACGCGGCTTTCGCGACATGGATGAAGCAGCAGTTCGCCGAGCGGTTCAAGGTGCCGGTGCGGTATGTGATCTACAGCCACAGCCACTGGGATCACATCGAAGGCGGCGCGGTCTTTGCAGACACCGCGCATTTCATCGCGCACGAAAACGTCGCTCGAAACATGGACGGCCGCATTCCTCAGATGCCTGGCGATATGCTCGATCGCAATCGCAACGGACGCTTCGAACTGGAAGAGATTGTCGGACCGCTGAATGACAACGGCGGACGATGCGGCATGCCTGCCAACTTCTTTCGGACGGCAGACCGCAACGGCGATGGATCGCTCACGCCCGCTGAGCTGCAGACGGATATCCGTCGACCGGATATCTTCTATGCGGATCGCATGCAGCTGACGCTGGGAGGAAAGACCGTCGAGCTGATTTATCCGGGCAGGAATCATTCGGACGACGCGACTGTGTTGTACTTCCCGGCCGAGCGCGT
>DASTBJ010000026.1:0-7369 GCA_035712125.1 Terriglobia bacterium | reverse complement strand
TAACGCAGCGCGACTGTTCGTCTGAAATAAGGGAAGCGCGCCCCCGCTACCAACTTCTCTTCCAATGCTGCTCCACTTTATCCCCTGGTTCCCTGACTCGTTCCTGAGCAGATGGTGGAGACGTGCCGTCGCTCACGCGATGCGTGGTACGAGCTGGCCCGCAGTACGTGGCGACGATGCCGGGCGGATCGGGCACCTGGTCCCGTCGTGAACTGGGCGTAAGATCGCCCGGCATGAAATCCATTTCGCTTGCCGTTGTCGGCCTTCTGTTCGCCGTTTGCGCTTTCTCCCAAGGCACCGGCTCCGCCGGCGCCGAGGCGTTGGTGCGTGCCATGCGCGCCGACGTGATAGTCCTCGAAGCCTCGAAGGCGGGTATCGCCAGGGCAACCAGCGAAGGTCATTTCACCGCCGCGCAGTACAAATGTTTCGATCCGCTGCCAGCGTCGGCGCTGACGGCGGGCCTCGGGAAGGTCTTGTCGAAAGTGCTCTCCCAGGACGAAATCGCCGAGGCGCTGGAGTTCTACACGTCCCCTGCAGGCGTGAAATTCATGGACATGAAATTCATGGCGCTGGCCAGGAATGCTGCCGCATCAGGCCTGACCTTCAACGGCAAGCCTTCGGTGCCCGATCCCTCGATGAACATGGATGAAATGCAGGCGGCGCGGGCCTTCGTGGAGTCCGGCCTGGGCAAGAAGCTCGAGAGTGACAAGGTGCTGCTGGGAGCACCGGAGACCGACATCCTCGCCAAGCGGATCATCGGCAGGAAGCTCGAGTCCTGCGGCGCGAAAGTACCGCCGCTGCCTTAGCCCCTTTGGCCGGCAGTCGCAAAAGGGCAGAGGATCACGGTCACCAGGACGGACTGTCTGAGAACTCCAGATCCAGCCCCCGCAACCAACTTACTCCTCCCGAAGCGTCGCGTTCATTGTTAGTCCTGGCCGGTAGTTCCCGTGGATAAGTCGCGCCAGGCTTGACACATTCCGAATCAAGGACTACACGTCTTAGCCTGCTTCAGGCGGCGCGCAACTGAGGTAATTCTCATGGCAATCAATCACGTTGTCCGTTCCATCCTGCTGGCCTCCGGTGTGCTCCTGATGGGCGCCTGCGCCTCGCAACCCGAAGGGTCGCTGGACGAGAAATATTTCCAGCGAGAAGCCAGCTACCACCAGAAGTTCCAGCACGAAGGGCAGACGGTGTACTGCCAGACAGAACCGAATTCCAACAGCTTGATCCCTTTTGACCCGAACAGAAGGTGCATCAGCGAGACTGCGCTTCGTCGGGCAGTCGAAAACTATCGCGTAGCCCGCAACCCTGTCGTACGTGGGGGCCCTCCCTACGTAGCAACTGTGCCGGGAAGGGTCGGGGACTGAATCTATTGGCGGGAAGCCACGTTCTCCGGGTTCAAACTACCGGGTTTCATCCAGCGCCACCGTAAGCGCGACGCCATCGATGCGCCGCGTCGAACTTCCCGAAGCCACCTGAGAGCACGGTCGGTACTGCCGGCTCTCCTCACCCACGAGCATTGGGCCTCGCAGCGCCGCTGGCTCGCGTCATCGATCATCCCTGGTTACGCGTGAAAGCTTTCTGTCGTTCGGGACAGAAATAGGCAGGCCTGTTTGCAGCGCGGACAAAAGGACCTGCAATGCTCGTTGCCATCGTATGGGCGCAGCTATGGGGCGTCCTCCAGCTCATCCTGATCGGCAGTCTCACCCGTACATTCCGGGTGCGAACGATTCTCGCCGCCATGGCTGTCGGGTTTTATGTGTGTGCCCCAGTGGCCATGCTGTTGCAAATCACCTGGATCTATCCCGTGGCCTGGATGATCGACACGCCTGTCTATCTACTGACTCGTAGCGCGTCGTATACCGTCGATCCGTTCATAGAAGAGATCGTCAAGGTGGCTCCCGTCATCGTGCTGGTGGCGATTCCCACGATCCGGCGCCAGCTCTCGATCACCGACTGTGTCCTCGTCGGCGCGTCCGCCGGCTCGGGTTTCGGTCTGGCAGAGGCGCTGTACCGGTGTGGTACGGCTGCCGACAACGCCGTCTCCGTCGAGACCGGCTGGATCCTCGCAACGGGACTTGCGCTGCCTGAGGTGCCCAGCATCGGGACGACGTTGAGTTCATGGCTTCCTCCGGGAGTCGCGTCGGGCGACGTGTTCTTTCCCGGCATCGACGGAATGCCGTGGTTGAACCTTCACCTGGCGTGGTCAGCGGTCGGAGGGCTCGCGGTCGGATTGGCCGCGCTACGGGGCGGCAAGCTCGTTCGCAGGTGGGGTGCTGGCCTGCTGACATACGTGGCATTGGATCACGCGTCGTGGAACGCAGTCATCGCGGGCGGTTCGACGACGCAACAAGTTCTCGAATTGTGGTTGTTCACCACGCTGCGGGACCTGCTCGCGTTCCTGCCCATTGCTGCACTTGTCGTCGCGTGGTGGTTTGACCGTCATCAGCAACGTGATTACGCACGCGATCGCATCAAGGGAAAACGATTGCCCGCATGGACCCCGGACATCTGGCTTGCGCAAATACGTTCGCCCGTCGTGCTCTTCGGGCTCCTGCTCATGGCGCCATCCATCCTCTGGTTTGTCGGCGGCTGGCCGCAGACTTCTCCGTTGCAAACCTTGATGACCGCATCGGTGTTCTGGATCCTGGTGCTCATGCTTTCGCTGGCGAATCAATCCTGGACCGCATGGCGCGTGTTCGAGCACGGACGCTCGTGGCCGAAAACATTGCGACTTCCGAAGGGTGACGACATTGCATTCAGCGGTCTGCGGTTGGCGTGCGGAGCTGGCGCCGTCGGCCTCGCGGGGTATGCACTCATGCGCTCTTTCTCCGGCCTCGCTCCGCAGGGCGATCTGTTCGACTTCCATGTGCTCGAAGCAGTCTCACATCTGAGAAACGTCGCGGCGTTGATGTTCGGCGGGATTGCATTGGCCTTCGTGGGCCCGTCTGTCGGCGAAGCCGCTGGCGTCGCAGAAGAGGCGGGTGTCGTGGAAGCGGCCAGCGTTGGCGAAGCGGCGGCCGTCGGAGGACTCGCCGCGGGGGGGGCGATCGCGGCTGGCGCCGCAGCGGGCGTCCTGGTGGGTCCGACCGCGGGCTATGTCATCGAACACGCGGAGGAATTGCGCAATCTTCCGGATGCCGACGAAGTGTCGCCCGTCGCTGGTGCGCCACCCGATTCAAAGCCCGACGGTGGCACTCCTTACCGGGTACCGACGCCCCCGGTTCCCAATCCCGACGTTGATCCGGAGCCGTATTTCCCTGGTCCAGGGGAGCCCGGCTGGCCAGGGAATCCGCCTGAAGAGCCGAAGACTCCACCACCTCCGCCCACCGAACTGGTTCCTCCCAAACCTGCGGAGCCAAAAACTTTTCCAGACCGACCCGGGCGCAAGGATCCGTCTCCGTTTCACGATCCCGAGAAGAAGGACCCGTGAACGGCGCGCGGGAAACCAAGGAATTCATCGCGTCGATCTTTCGTTCGGACGACCCGTTTTTCAGGGGCAAGGAATCGATGAGTGCGGCCGATCAGTTGACCTTGGCCAAGTAAACGAACCGATGCCTGGATGTTCGCGAAGTGCTGGTTGGCTTGCAATGCCGGGCTGATCTTCTACCGGGAGTGGTCAATCATCGGTAGTCTCTTCCTCACCATGCCCACGTACGTCTACTTGGTGCTTGCGGCCGGGGCAGCGACTTTTGTTATTGGCCGGCGGTCGCTCAGAGGCTGACGGCGAAGAAAACCGGATCTGCATGCGCTGGTCGTCGAACTACTCGCGCAAGAGGATTCGGTAAGTCGCGGCATCCTGGAGCCTGGCAGCTCAAGAAAAGGTGAGTCAATTCACCCCTAGGCAACACTACCTAGTGACGACCAACCGAATGAGGGACCTATGAGAACAAGGCTAACGGTTGTCCTGTCGGTTCTGGCTGCTGCAGCGCCGGGTCAGGAGTCGCTCCTTTCCGACACGGAAGCCGACATCCGGTGGGAAAAGTTGATGATCATTACAAATGGCGAATCGGATGCGGAGCAACTGCAACATCTCCGTTCGCACGGGATGGGCGATGAGGGCGCGAAGGCACTCTTAACTTTCCGCACCACTGCCATGCGCGAAATGAACAACGTGTTTCGCCAGCTCTACCAAGAATTGTGTGCAAGGCAAAAGGAACTTCGCGAGACCGGGGGACCTGAGATGGTGGCTCAAATCATCGAACAGCAAAAATTGCGTGAATCAGCCACGCGCCGCCGCCTTCTCGCTGAGGCGAATAGCCTGCTGTCGGCAGTCGATCAGGAGCGACTGGAACATCTCTACACCAGCGATCACGGACCGAACGTGCAGGTCCATGAGTCCGGGACCGCCGCGAGAGTGAGAAACGGCCAGTTACCCGTCGAGCAGGCGATATCTCGCTCGTGCGAACTAGCAAAGATATCTTCTGCGAAGTAGCTAGAAGGAAGATCTGGACTACAGAAGGGGAATCAGATGAAGTCCATCACTATGTCCGCCGCGGCCGTCCTCACTTTGCTCGCGAGTTCTGCGAACGCCGCGTTGGTTCGGAACACATGCAAGTCCGGTGTGTCTCCTAACGTCAAGTTGGAGTGTTATATCGGCTGGAATTCGGCATCTGATGCGCTGGACTGGTTTTTGATTCAAGGTGTCTGCAAGAGCACTCAACAAGAGATAGCGGAATCTTCCATCGTCAATGTCTGGCTTACGCTAGGCCATCCTGACAATCCAGGCCCCCATACCAAGACCGCGAGAATTTACGTTGGATGCCCGGGCGGTCCATGGCGTTGGCTTGCAGAAACTCGCGTTCTCTGGATCAATGGAAACTATTGGGGCCCATGGGTTGACTGGCCGGACCAGGGTAGCAACCTAAATTTTGTTTGCGGCAACTGACATTATCTCTAGCCTGCACGAAATGGCGGGCCGCGAGTCCGCTACCGGGTTTCATCCAGCGGTTTGTCAGGAACCCACACGACCATCGATACGTACTCCGATCGATAGTTGCCGGTGATCTCCCAGCAACCGCTGGTGGGAAGCTCCAGCACCGTGAGCATGGACCAGCCGCCGCTCAACAGGCCATTCGTGACACGCGGCTTGTTGACCATGGGTGCAACGCCATCGATGCGCCGCGCGGTGATGATCAGACCCGGTTCGTTGGCGCGCAGGTCGGTGTCGTACTTCCAGCCCTCGCGCCACCACCAGAACTTGTTGCGCGTGCCGCGGGGCGACACGATGCCGGTCCAGATTCCATCGTCGTTCAGCGAAGTCCAAAGCGCTTTCGTGCCGAGCCAGAAGCGGCCTTCCTCGTTCGCGGTAAAGGGAGCGGGCGGGACGAAAGCCGGATGAGGAGGTTTCGTAACCGGGCAGATATCGGGTACCTGGTCGGCGGCGATGCTGGACTGCGAGAAAACGCATCCGAGCAACAAAGCGAAGATGAAACGTCCGTTGCGCATGGAGCTCACCTCAGGCACATGAGGTGGCGAGTTTACTCCCGGGGCTAACGACCGCCGATTGCGGAAAGTACGGGCGGTCTCAGCCCTTGAATCCCTTCGCCACGATGTAAACCTCGCGCGACTGCGCGCGCGATGCGGCGGGCTTGCGGATGAGCACCTTCTCGAACGATGTGCGCAGCTCTTTCACATACTCGTCCGATCCGGAACCCTGGAACATCTTCGCCACGAAGGTGGCGCCGGGTTTGAGCGTCTGCCGCACGGTGTCGAGCGCGAGATCGAGGAAATACATCGACGACGCCTGGTCGGCGGAATCGATGCCGGTGATGTTCGGCGCGATGTCCGAGATGATGAGATCGAACTTCCCGCCGCCTAACCATTCGAGCAGTTCCGCCACCACCTTCTCGTCCGTGAAGTCGCCCTGCACGAAGTCCACGTTCTTGATGGGCTCCATGGGCAGGATGTCGGTGGCGAGCACGCGGCCCTTGGCGCCGACGAGTTTGCCCGCCACCTGCGACCAGCCGCCGGGGGCCGAACCCAGATCCATGATGCGCATGCCGGGGCGGATGAGCCGGTCCTTTTCGTTGAGCTCGGTGAGCTTGTACGCGGAACGCGACCGATAGCCTTCGAGCTGCGCCTTCTTGACGAACGGATCGCTGACGTGTCGCGCCATCCAGGTGCTGCTGCTTTTTGATCGACCCATATCGTTTCTTCAGGCGCTAGAATGGCGCGCATTCTACCTCTACCTCTGCCCGGTACACGGGCCAGGAAGTCGCAGTGATCCGCATCACCGAGCTGCCCCTGCCGCTCGACTACACACCCGAAGCGCTGCGCCACGCCGTCCTCAAGCGCCTGAAGATCCGCGACTCGGACCTGCTGGAACTCACGCTCTTCAAACGCAGCTACGACGCGCGCAAGAAGAACACCGGCATCCTGTTCATCTGCATCGTCGACGTGAAACTGGCGGACGAGCCGGGAGTCCTGAAGCGTCTCGCGCGTGACCGGCAGATCGGGCCCGCACCCGACACGTCGTATCACACAGTGGCCAGGGCGCCTGCGACGTTGAAGGAACGTCCGCTCGTCATAGGCTTCGGGCCCGGCGGTTTGTTTGCCGCGCTGCTGCTCGCGCAGATGGGCTTCAAGCCCATCGTGCTCGAGCGCGGCCGCGACGTGCGCCGGCGCACGCAGGACACCTGGGGCCTGTGGCGCAGGAAGGTCCTGGTGCCCGAGTCGAACGTGCAGTTCGGCGAGGGCGGGGAGGGCCTGTTCTCCGACGGCAAGCTGTACAGCCAGATCAAGGATCCGAAGTTCTACGGCCGCAAGGTGATGCACGAGTTCGTGCGTGCCGGTGCGCCCGCGGAAATCCTCTACGTCAGCAAGCCGCACATCGGCACGTTCCGCCTGACCGGCATCGTCGAGAAGATGCGCGCGGAGATCGTCGAACTGGGCGGCGAGGTGCGCTTCGAAAGCAAGGTGACCGACGTGGTTATCGAGAACGGCCGGATTGAAGGGGTCGTGCTCGAAAATGGCGAACACCTGACAAGCCGCCACGTGGTGCTCGCGCTCGGCCACAGCTCGCGCGACACACTGCGCATGCTCGAGCGGCGCGGTGTCTTCCTCGAGGCCAAGCCTTTTGCGATCGGCTTTCGGATCGAACATCCACAGTCGCTCATCGACCGTGCCCGGTTCGGTCGCTTCGCCGGTCATCCCGAGCTCGGCGCCGCGGATTACAAGATCGTGCACCACGCGAGTAATGGACGCTCGGTCTACAGCTTCTGCATGTGCCCGGGAGGCACGGTGGTGGCGGCCACGTCCGAGCCCGGGCGCGTGGTGACCAATGGCATGAGCCGGTACTCCCGCAACGAACGCAACGCGAATGCCGGCATCGTCGTAGCCATCAACCCCGAGGCCGACTTCCCGGGTG
>DASTBJ010000025.1:0-10843 GCA_035712125.1 Terriglobia bacterium | reverse complement strand
CGCACCGGTGCGCTGGGCAACATCGGCAAGGCCACATTCCTGCATCGCCTGGCGTGTATCGGCGCCCATGGCGCAACGTTCGCCGATTTGAATACGTGAGGGGTTCTGCTCACCGACGAGTTCTATCAATGCCTGCAGCATCCGCGGGTCCGTGGTGAATCCGGCATTCGGCGCGACGGGTATCACGGTATTGACCTTGATCAGTACTTTGTCGCCGCGCTTGACGATGTTCTGCATTCCACCCATCGTTTGATCGGCGATCTGCCGGATCATCTGTTTCACGACGTCCAGCTGTTCTCTGCTGCATTCCCCCGGTTTGCCGAGATCTGCGTTGCTGTGAGCGATTGCTACGGTGGTCTTCTTTGCCATGATCCGCCCTTTTTGTGCCGAAAGTTGGAGTAATCCTAACTCGACCACCCGCTCCCGACAATCCGGAATCGCCGGCCGCCACACTCGAAATCGTGAAGCGGTCATCTTGATTCGTAGCTCTACTGCCGTTGACCGGCCGGGGCTCCGGCGGGAGCACCCGCAGGAGGGGCTCCACCACCCCTGGCTCCACCTCTCTGGCCCGCCCCGGCGCCCCGGAAACCCGACTGCAGCAGATGCGTAAGCGTGTGAACGTAGCGCAGCTTGCCATTTTCCACGCGGAAGAGATGCGTGTCGGGAGCGCCGCTGCCGCCGTTTGCGTTTCCGGCCCCGAAGGTGCAGAACACGACGACCGAACCGATCGTCTCATCCACCACGAAGCGACGGTTCGAGATGTTCACACCAGCCGGGACTCCGACATTACAGGTGTCCGTGGGGCCGCCGGTGCCGAAGTACCTGCCTCCTTCGACGCGCTGGCAGGGAATACCCCATGGCACGAGGTCCGTTTTCTGTTCGAGAAATGCATCGAGGTAAGCATTGGCCGCCGCCACCAGCGTGCCGCGCGTATCCCGCCGATCGGCCGGAATGGCGCCCCAGTTCTCGGCGGACGAGTACTTCAAGTAGTCGTCCGCGTTAAAGAAAAAATAGCCCGTTGTAGTCCAGAGGATCTCGACATCGGCGATCTTGTCATGGTTGACGCGCAGGCGTGTGCCGAGGACGTAGGGATTCGCCTTGTCCGTGACGATGACTTCGGTAAACGTCTGACACGAGTCCGGATCGAGCAGGCTGCGATGGTGGTCGATCTTCATCGCCTTCTTGATAATGCCGGTATTGATATCGGCGCGCGCGATATTTTCCCAATACCCCACTCCCGTAGCCAGTGGCATCCCGGACGTATCACCTTTGGTCTGAGCAGTGATGTAGAGATCGACTGCACGCTGTAATCCTTCCCGCGAGCAGGAAATCTGCGCGAAAGCGCCGGTGGGTGCGAGCATCGCGCCCACGAAAACGATACCCACAATCCACATCAGACGAATGCGTTTCATCGAGCTCCTCCTTTGGTAACGAAACGTAAGGGTACTCTAAACTCCCCGTTTCTTAGCCGTAACCCTATTTCCTGTTCTTTCTGTTCGGGGCCTAAAATCCCCCACATGAAATCGCTTCTATCGGCAACGATCCTGCTCGTACTGGCCACTCCGGCGGGGGGTCGCGCTCAATGGCTCAAGTATCCGACTCCGGGAATTCCGCGGCTCGCCGACGGCAAACCGAACCTGAAGGCACCCCCGCCACGATTGCCCGACGGCAAGCCGGATTTCCAGGGCATGTGGTTCGCGAACGTTCCATCGCGGGACAACTGCCGAACAGGAGACTGTATTCAGGAAGAACGCATGGCGCGCGAGCAGATCAATATCGGAACCCGGCTGCAAGGCGGACTTCCCTACACCGACTGGTCGAGGGAGCAAATGAAAGAACGCCGGGCAAACGGCGGCCGCGAAGATCCGCACACATACTGCAAGCCTCCAAACTATCCGCGTGCATGGACATTGCCCCAATATCAGAGGATCGTACAGACGCCGAGCATGATGGTGGTCCTGCACGAGTTCAACGACAGCTACAAGCATCAAGGATGCCCAGGGCAAGGCCTTCTTTCACGGGCGTCACGGAGATTTACGAACCCGAGGCGGAGTCCACAAGCGCGAAGTGAGCACGTCTGAGAAGAGCAAGAGGAGTACCGGTCATAATACTTCCTCTACCGTGTCTTCTTAGCCGTGATTGCGATCTCCCGATAATTCCCCTGCATTTCCCATGTGCCTGTGTAGCCCTGAGGAAGCACCAATGAGTCGCCGGGCTGATACTGGTGTACGGTCCCATTCGGCTCCGTGAGAATCAGCTTGCCGCTCAAGACGTAGACGAATTCATCGGAGGCGTTCGCGCGTGTACGATGATCGGTCTTCGCAGGTGTGCATTCAAATATCGACACGCTCAGTTCCTTGCCGGAGAAAAGCGTCGCAACCTTCATGTTGAGTTGACCGGCGACGAGAATGTCCTTGTAGGAGTCCGGCGGAATGGCGGTCAGGCCGAGCCCGGCTATCTTGTCGCGATCGAGTCGAACGGGCGAGGTGACGTTTTGCGCAGTCACCGGCGCGCTGCCCCACATGAAAACCAGCAGCCCGAAAGCGCAGCAAAGAACGAAAGCACACAACGTCTTCATCGATATTCCTCCGTAGAATGGCTAAATCCGTGGAAGAGTACCACGACCCCCAAACGCTTTACTCACTTCCCAACAACGCTACGCGCGACCGTGCGCGTGGTGAACAGCATGTCCATACTGCGGAACGCGGCAAGGAAACAACGTAAGCCTGCAGCGAGTCGCAGACCGTCCCCACGGTCTCAATCACGGCCCGCGACTCGGCGTACTTCCGCCATTGTGACAATCCGGTTATCGGTGGCGTAGTGAACGGGGATGATGCGTTGGACGTCCAGCTTCAAACGAGCAACGTTATCAAGAAGACTGAGATTGTAGGGGCTGGTGACTGCGGAAGCCCCGGTTGGCGGCTGCGCCGGCGGATTGTAGGCGTCGGCCTCGAGAAGGATCTTTTCCTTGGGAAGATAAACCAGCAGCATTCCCTCGTGGTGTCCGAAGTCCTTCATATGATGGAGTTCGACGACCCGATTGCCGTCCGTCAGGATCTTGAGATCCGACGCAGTTTGAAATTTGGGTTTGTTCTTCGAATTACTCAAGGCGTCGGGCGCCAGCGTATGCGCCGCGCTGAGCACCTTCTCCAGGTACTTCTTGTTGGACTGGTGAGTAATGATCGTCGCGCCTTCGGCCGCAAACGCGCGCAGCCCGCTGGAGTGATCGATATGCGCGTGGGTGTTCACGACGTACCGAATCGGCTTGTTCGGGATCAGCCGTTTCGCTTCAGCGATGACGGCCCGGGCGCGAGCTTCGCTTTGCGGTCCTTCGATTACCACGATGTGATCTTTAAACTCGATGGCGAGGCAGGCGTACCCACCAAGAATCAGATAGGCTCCTTCGCCGAGTTTCTCGACCGGAACGGTTGGTGCAGGCGCGCCCGTCGCGGCTGCAGGAGCGGCGCCACCGCCGCCTCTGGCTGGCGCGGCCTGAATCGTGACGGGAGAGTTGGCTTTGACGTTCGTGACCGTGAGATCGAAGATGGGGTGGTCTCCTTGCCGTTGCACAATATGCATCGGAAATTTCACTCCGCCGAAATCGCGGAAATCAGAATAGACGGATTCGAAAACCATGTCGCCGAAGAACGCATTGTCGATCCTGGTTTCCACACGTTCGACAAGATTCTGGTCGTTGACGAATCCCATGACGGGCGCTTTGTTCTGCCCCATGAACGTGAGCACGCTGTACTTCCTGCCGCGGATGGTCTGCTGCCTGACGGTGGCGTTGTTCGCTGTTGCCGCCTTCAGAAAACCATGCGGCATCATCCAGATTTCGAGCTGTTGCACCCAGGGCGTGTTGGCATTAACGACGATAGTCTGATTCTGGTTCTGCTCTCCGATTACGGGTTGCTGCCCGCCGCCTCGTGGAGGGTTCTCCCCTTGAATGCGGACGCGGTCGACCCGCGATGCCGGCGTCTGAAAGTCGATCATCCGCGTATACGACTTATTGATGAATTTCGGCCAGGGGTAAGCGCCGCCATAGTTCTGGCCCAGCACAAAATCGTATCCGGTTGCGGAAAACTCGACCGTGCGAAGGTCTCCCATCGCCTTCAACGCGTTCGCGACGACCGTGTTTGCGTCCTGCGCCATCGCAGGCGCAGCAAAGACAATCAGACAAAGAAGTAAGAAAACGCTGCGTGTTCTTTTCATAGCCATATCTCCTCGGCCAACTGGTGCTGGAATCCATCGCACGATAGTACGGGGGAAGCGTGAGCTGCCAATAATTTTCGCTGAGACTTCGAATGTATCTCGGCGCTCGAAGTCTATCGGTGTTCCAGGTCTCTTTCGATGTGATCGACGAAATCTTTCGACTGGTCTTCGTTGACGATCTCGTGTTTACGAGGCATCTTGTGGAGGATGTTCAACGGAATCGGAGGATCTGATGGCCGCGCACAAGGTGGGACAGAGGGCCAGATCGCCCGATATTAGAGAGGGGAAAAGAACTGTGATTCGACGTCTTTCAAGCGTGATGTTTGCTTTATTCACTGGTGCTCTGGCCATACCTGCAGCGCAAGCGCAGATTGCCAACGACTTCACGCTGCCACGGCCGGCCAATTGTTGCTTGCTGAATACCGCGACGACGCTCGCCGATCAATTACAGGACTGGAACCAGTTGGGCCGCTACCATGAGGCGAATCGCGAATTGATGCGGCGGCCTGTCGATGCGGGCCGGGTGGTCTTCATGGGCGATTCGATTACCGACGGCTGGGTGCTCGAGACTTCGTTTCCGGGCAAGCCGTACGTCAATCGCGGCATCAGCGGCCAGACCACGGCTCAGATGCTCGTCCGTTTCTATCCGGATGTCCTTGCGCTGAAACCGGCCGCGGTCATTTTCCTCGCCGGGACCAACGACATCGCCCGCAACAACGGGCCGCAAACACTCGAGATGATCCAGCAGAACATCATGGCCATGACCGAACTGGCGCAGGGCCATGGCATCAAAGTCGTTCTTGGCAGCCTGCTTCCCATCAGCGACCGCACCATGCTTCCTGCGGGCCGTGGCGGAGGGCCGGCGCCTCGTCCGCGCATCCAGTCGACACAGCGTCCGCCTGCAGACATCCTGCGGTTCAACGCGTGGCTCAAGGCCTATGCGGCGGAAAAGAAGGCGGTGTATGCCGATTACTATGCGGCGACGGCCGACGCTGCGGGCTTTCTTCGAGAAGGAACAACGAACGACGGCCTCCACCCCAACGCACAGGGGTACGCGCTCATGGCGCCGGTGGCAAGCTCAGCGATTGCGGAAGCCTTGAAGAAGTAGTTAGCCACGCATCGCAATCGGGCTATTTCGCATCCCAACCAGACGGCGTGTTCAACGGCTGCTTCTCCATGAACGCTTCCACCGCGTGGATTTCGCCGCCGTAGATTTTGAACATCTCGAAGCAGTTCAGAGAGTGGGTGTTGGCGTCGACGCCCATCACAGAGCGGGGTCCGAAATCCATGCGCAGCCACACAATGCCCTGCTCCTCATCGACCGCGGCCACGCGGTGGGTGATCCCGGAGAGGAGCGGCAACCGTTGCGTCTTGATGTTGTCGCAACCCGCGAGGAAGGTGCAGCCGGGGCCGGCCATGTAGCGTCCGTTCTCGAACCGATACGCCTCGGGGGCGAACGGCGTTCCCGCGGTCACAAAGCTGCCGGCCTTCAGGCCCGCCGGATACAGCGTGGCGATGCGGATGGCCTCCTCGCGGGTGGCAAGGGTGGACTTCTCCGGCATGACGTTCATCGCCGGTGACGCCGTCTTCACCGCCGCCACGTCGAAGATCATGCCTTCGTTGACGTTCCGCACGACCATGGTCTCGATCTCGGACACCTTCATGCCCACGATCTTCAACCGCGCCGCCAACAACACGGGTGTGCTGCCTTCTTCCACCACCGTGTGGACGCCGGCCACGCCCTGGCGCACATCCAGGATCTCCTGCCGGAACCCCCCTAGCTTCGTGGCGGTTTTCCAGAGACCCTCACCCAACTTCATCTCCCTGGTGTCTTCGGTGAACCGGGCCTGGTCGGCCAACGGCAGGTTCTCCGGCTTATGCGCGACCAGCGCATCGAGATACTGCGTGATGAACCGCGACAGACAGGCCCGGTCGCAGGAACCGGCGGCCGCCGCCGTCTGCGCGGCGCCGGGCAGTGCGAAGGAGAATCCCGCGACAAGAATCAAACCGATGAAGGATCGACGCATCAAAGTACCTCCAAAGGCAGAAAGAATATCCGCTTTGGCATGAGCGGGCACCTCACAGGTTCGAAAAAATTATCGGGTCATTTCGGTTTTAACTGTTTCCTTCAGCCCCAAGACACATGGCCACGAAACAATGGAGAGAGCGACGGCGTAAACGGTGATTGCCAGTGAAGTTCCGAATGTGTCGTAGAGCGCGGTGGCGACCAACGGAGTGATGGCTCCGCCAAGGAGAGTTCCCAACGTAATACTCAGGGATGTTCCGCTATAGCGGAATGCCGCGGGAAACAGCTCGGCAAACACCGCAGCCTGCGGCCCGATGTACATACCTTGCACCAGGCGTGGCTATGTTTCCTGTTAGACAACAGGGCGCGGGATTGCGGCGATCCGCGGAAAGACGTGAAGCGTCTAACAGACCGGACAACAAAGTCTTTTGCGGGCGACTCCGCAGCCGCTAGACTACAACAATTTGGAACCACTACTTCATGAACTAATGAGCTGCCGGCTCAAGCGGCTCGGGGATCAGCACTGATGAACAGATGGGCGGTATTCTGGGTCTCGGCCACTCTGGGTGCGACCGCCATGGCTGCGCAGGACCAGTGGTGGAATCCCGGGGACGATCGCCCCTTGCCGGCTTATGTCGAGTATGCAAACGCCTGGGGTCGGCTGGGCGTGTTGAATGCGGACGGCCCGGTAACGACAGACGGTCACCCGTTCTTCGAGGCGCTGGGCCCGAACGGTCGCGCCTGTGTCTCCTGTCATCAACCGGCTGACGGCATGTCGATTTCACTCGAGAGCATCGGGAGCCGCTGGACGGCAACCGATGGCACCGATCCGATTTTTGCCGCCGTCGACGGCAGGAACTGCCCGAATTTGCCTGCCAGGGATCCTGCCTCGCACTCGCTGTTGCTCGGGCGCGGACTGTTCCGCATCGCGTTGCCATGGCCACCCGTCGATGCGGCGGGCAAAAGCATAGAGCCCGAGTTTACGATCGAGGTCGTGCGTGACCCGACCGGCTGTAATACCGGCCCGGTCTACGGCATCGAGGGCGAGAAGCGCGAAATTTCCGTCTATCGACGACCCCGGCCCGCGGCCAATCTGCGCTATGTGGCTTCGTCCGGCTTTGGCGTGTCTCCGTTTATCGGCAAGACCGGAATGCTGGCCGCGATCGATCCCGATACGAGTCGGCCTGTCAATATGAATATGATGGCGGACGCTCGGGAGGCCACGCTGAAGACGCAGGCCATGTCGGCCGCGCGCGGACATCTCGAATTGACGAAGGGCCTGTCAGAACAGGCTCTCAACCGCATCCGGGATTTCGAACTGCAGCTGTATGCGGCACAGGCGTTTTCGAGAGAGGGCGGTGTGCTCGATGAGGCGGACGGTCCGTCAGGACTCGGCCCGTCAGCCCTGGCTGAGGGTCGTGACGGTGTCCTCGGCAACAATACGTCGAACTACGTGATTCCGATGGAAGACAAGTGGGCCAACCTGCCCAATGGCGCCGATGCCGCGGAAGTGTCGCGCAACGCATTCCGCAAATCGGTCCAGCGCGGCCATGATGTGTTTTTCTTCCGGACCTTCTGGATCCGGGATGCGATGCACATCAATACCGTCGGTCTCGGCAATCCGATCAAGCGCACCTGCGCGACTTGTCACGGCATGCATCTGACAGGCATGGATACGGCCAATGGATGGATGGACGTCGGTTCGACCAATCACCCCTGGGCGCTGGAGCCGCCCGAGAGTCCATGGGCCAAAAAGTTGCCCGAGTTGCCGCTGTTCAAGGTCACTTGCCGCAAGGACCTCCCGCCACATCCCTTCCTCGGCCGCGAGATCTATACGCAGGATCCAGGCCGCGCGCTGATCTCGGGCAAGTGCGACGATGTCGGCGCAATCGTGATTCAGCAGCTTCGCGGCCTCGCGGCGCGAGCCCCGTATTTCTCGAACGGCTCGGCGGCCACGCTGCGCGAGCTCGTGGATTTTTATGACCGCCGGTTCAACATTCGTTTCACGGAGCAGGAGAAGATCGACCTTGTGAATTTCCTGAGTGTATTGTGATGCAAAGATCGAAACTTCGTTTCTGGTTCGCCGCTATCGCATTGGCTCCGGTCGTCGTATCCGGGGCGGTTGCAGGCCAGCGAATCAGTTTTGTCAGCTGTCCCATCATCAGGGATACGAAATCGGTGCCCTGCTGGATCAGTCAGTACGACGGCGACACTTACTATCTGACGATCCAGAGCGACGTCAGCGCCGCGGTACAGCCACCGATGCTTGGACATCAGGTACTTGTCGAGGGGGTGGTCTCGGATGCGCCTTCGATCTGTGGCGGCATCGTGCTCGATGCCGTGCGTCTGTCCGTGATGCCGGAGCGCGACGACAGGTGCAATACGATGCTGCCTGCAGACGACCGCTATACGATTGATTTCAATCCGCGGCCACCGGGACCGAGTTCTGGCCGGCTGGCGTTCGCGCCGGCGCCCCGCACCCGCCAGGCGTCGCCGCCACCTGCGCCTGAAGGTCCGCAGTCCGTGGACTTGTATTTCGACTTCGATAAGGGCGTGTCGTTCCGACACCCCGGTGACCTGAGCTCGATCCTTAGTCTGGCGAACCGGCTGCCGGCGCGGAGGGTCAAGATCACCGGGGTGCGGGGCGCGCATCTTCTTACCAACAAAACAATGCTCCGGGAGTCTGAAAATGTCGGTAGACGGCGGGCGGAGGAGATTGCCGGACTGTTGCGGGGCGCCGGATTGACGGTTTCCCCCGAAATTGAATGGGTGGATGGCGAAAACGAAGCAGACGGCATTGATGACTGGCGAACGCGCCGGGTCACAGTCGTTTTAACACCTTAGTCTCTGAAACCAAGGACTCGACACTGGTAGTCCAGTCCCGATTGCTGCGCGGAGTCGCACGATCGCCTGGGGGAAGGCTATGTATCCATCTAAACACTTGCTGATCGGCCTGACGGCCCTGTTTTTCAGCTCTTTCGCGACGCAGGCTCATGCTCAGTTTGTCGGTGAGCCCTCGGGAAGCGGGCCGTTTCCGGCCACTGCCGAGTCGCGCCCGGAGCTGCCCGGCCATACCGTGTATCGCCCGGTCAAGTGGCCGGAGAATGCGCTGCCGCTGTACGTTTGGGGCAACGGCGGTTGCAGCAACAACGGGCTCGCGCATGCCGCCTACCTGCGGCAGATTGCGTCGCGCGGCTATGTTGTCGTCGCACTCGGGCCGGCGGGCGGCGGACCGCCGGCGCCGGCAGACGGCTCACGCGACGCGACTCAAGCCTCGCAAATGATAGAGGCGATCGACTGGGCGACGCGCGAAACAGCTCGCGCGGGAAGCAGTTTCTATCGCCACATCGATGTGACGCGAGTCGCCGTCGGTGGCCACAGCTGCGGCGGGCTGCAGGCGCTCGCCGTGTCCGACGATCCGAGAGTCGACACCACGCTCGTGCTGGACAGCGGCATCTATATCACACCCGGCGGCGGTCGCAGCCGAGTCCAAATCGACAAATCGCAATTGAAGCGGCTGCATGGCCCCACGTTCTATCTGCTCGGTGGGCCGGACGACGTCGCGTACCCGAATGCCAAGGACGACGTCGAGAAGATCACTCATGTTCCGGTATTCTTCGCCTCCTTGCCGGTAGGCCACGGCGGAACCTTCTCTCAGCCGGATGGCGGTGAATGGGCGCGCGTCAGCACACTCTGGCTCGACTGGCAGCTTAAAGGTGTCGCCGACGCAAGCTGGGATTTTGCCGGCTCGGATTGCCGTCTGTGTACTGACAGCCGTTGGGAGGTTGTGCAAAAGCAGATGCCCCCGCCGAGCGGGCCAAATCGCAAATAAACCGCTCGAGCGGATAAGTCTCCACCGGCCAGCCAGGTTTCGTAGTTGCACATCACGAACCACTTGGCTAATTCGGGGACGCACACGAAATTCATCGGGTTGATCGCTTGCACGCGGCCGTACTTGCCGTCGCTATCCGGATGTGTAGTCCGAATAAGCGCCCGAAGTAGAGGATTCCAGTATGAGCATGATCCCGCGGTCTTGTCTGACGCGACGAGCTGGTTCTGTGACATGAGGTAGGCCAGGCCCTCGGCGGTCCGGCCGGCGCCGAGCGATCCCGGAGCCGTCGGTGGCATGGTTTCGAGCTTGGTGAACAGCTGATCCGCAGAGCCCCCGAACCAGGAGGAGCGGAACTCGGGACCACGGAGAGACGGCGCGCATGCCCCGTCATCGAGGTTCGCCCCATGGCACGCGGCGCAGTTCTCAGTGTAAGTGGCTTGACCGGTCGCAGCCTGGGCTGCGGTGAACGAGGGTGCCAGCAGTATCTGCGCCTGTTCGCGCGATTGGCCCGACAAGCCCACCTGCACAGCGACGAGCACGATCGCCGTGGTAGCCACCAGGCCGCACCAAATACCCGTCATTCGAGTTCGTGTACTCAAGTCTGTATCGAACCGCTACTTACGGGCTGGCAACAATGCCGGCCGATCCGGCGGCAACTGGTGATCTGCAGTGATGAGCATGATCCCCGCCAGCACATAGTCCCCCATGGTGATGGACAGCTCCAGCGTGCCTTGCCGCCCAAACAGCTTGACGGCGCGCGCGTAAAGTTCGGA
>DASTBJ010000024.1:0-12223 GCA_035712125.1 Terriglobia bacterium | reverse complement strand
TTCCAGCCAAGCAGTTTTTTTGCCTTGGAAGCATCACCCAACAGCAGATCGACCTCTGTGGGTCTGAAATAACGGGGGTCGATCTCGACATATTTCTTCCAGTCGAGGTCCAGATAGCCGAAGGCTTCATCTAGAAATTCGCGCACGGAATGCGTCTCGCCTGTGGCGATGACGTAATCATCCGGCCGGTCCTGCTGCAACATCATCCACATGGCCTCAACATAATCGCGCGCGTAGCCCCAGTCTCTCTTCGCATCAAGATTACCGAGGAACAGCTTGTCCTGCCGGCCTAACTTGATCTTTGCAGCTGCCTTCGTGATTTTTCGACTGACGAAGGTCTCGCCGCGACGCGGAGATTCATGATTGAAGAGGATGCCGTTGCAGGCAAACAAATCGTACCCTTCGCGATAATTCACCGTGATCCAGTACGCATAAACCTTCGCCGCCGCATAGGGACTGCGCGGCTGAAAGGGTGTCTGCTCGTTAAGTGGTCCCGGCATGTTCCCGAACATCTCGCTGCTCGAGGCCTGATAGAACCGCGTCTTTACTCCGGCTTCCCGAATAGCGTCGAGCAAGCGAACCGTTCCAAGCCCGGTAATTTCGCCCGTGTACTCCGGGACCTCGAAACTCACCCGGACGTGGCTCTGCGCTCCCAGGTGGTAAATTTCGTCAGGCTGCGTGGTGCGAATAATGCGGTTCAAGGAACTGCCGTCGTTTAGATCCCCGTAGACCAGGCGCATCTCCGCATGGGGTTCATGCGGATCCTTATATATATGGTTAATGCGGCCCGTGTTGAAGGAACTCGAACGTCGAATGATGCCATAGACCTTGTAGCCTTTGGCGAGCAGGAATTCGGCAAGATAGGATCCATCCTGACCGGTGATACCCGTAATCAATGCCGTTTTCATGAGTGCCTGCGAGGTCCTTTGCGTTGTCTATACATGGAGTACTTAGTGAATCACAGGAGACAGCGTTGTGTCACGCCGTCAAGTGCAGAGGCGACGGCCGACCCGGGGGACTGGCATTCCGTGGCCCATTGTTATACTGCCGATCGAAGCGATTGCCTGACATGAAGACTAAAGTCATCCACGTCATCACGAAACTGGAACTGGGAGGCGCTCAGAAGGTCACGCTGATGACCCTCGAACGGCTTTCACGCGATCGTTATGATCTCGCCCTCGTGACAGGCCCCGAAGGCTTGCTGGTCGACTGGGCCAACCGCATCGACAACCTCGACCGCGTCTGGATTCCTTCCCTGATTCGCGAGGTGCGTCCAGTCCAGGATTTCAAGACTCTGTGGAGTCTACTCAAACTGTTCCGACGGGAAAAGCCGGTCATCGTCCACACGCACAGTACGAAAGCAGGAATTCTGGGTAGATGGGCAGCCCGGCTTGCGGGCGTTCCGTTCATCTTCCACACCGCCCATGGATTCGGTTTCCATGATTTTCAGCGGCCTGCTGTAAAGCGTTTTTATGTCTGGCTTGAGCGCCTGACCACGAAGATCACGACAAGGCTCATCGTCGTTTCTTACGCGAATGCTGAGAAAGGAGAGCGTAACGGCGTTTTCAAACGCGGGGACTGGATCCTTTGCCGCGATGCCATCTCCGTCAAGGAGTTCATGCAGTCCGGACCTCGGCGGCGAATGCTTTCGCAATGGGGCATCCCGCCGGAAAAGCTGGTTGTCGGAATGATTGCCTGCCTGAAGCCCCAAAAGTCCCCTGTTGATTTCGTGGATGTCGCGGCTCGAGTGCTCAAGGAGTTCGGCCCGGTTCACTTTGTCCTGGCTGGTGATGGCGAGTTGCGGCCACAGGTCGAAGAGCGCATACAGGAACAGGGTATTAGCGAGCATTTCACTCTTCTCGGGTGGCAGCGCGACATGCCCGAGGTCTACCGCAACTTGGATATTGTTGTCCTCACGTCCCTGTGGGAAGGTTTACCGTGCGTTTTTTCTGAGGCAATGGCGGGAGATCTGCCGATTGTGGCGACAAACGTTGACGGCGCGCGTGAAGCCATCATGAACGGAGAGAACGGTTTCCTGCATGAGCCTCATGATGTTGAAGGAATGGCATCGTCGGTGTTGAAACTCCTCAGGGACCCGGATTTGAGAAAAGCGATGGGTACACGAGGCAAATCGCGAGTCATGGAATTTGATATCAGCACCTCGGTTGCGAACCTGGAGTCCGCATACCGCGAGTGCCTGGATTCACGCTGATGCTTATTTTCTGGTACCTGGCAGGATTCATCCTCAGCTTTGTCTTCGCGTTTTGCTGGACGCCCATACTGCGGCAGGCGGCCCTTCAATTGGGAATCGTCGACAAGCCGGACGGGAAGCTTAAGAAACACGAGGAGGCCATTCCCTATCTCGGCGGAATTGCCGTGTTCGCAGCGTACCTCCTGACAATCGGCGTGCTCACTGACTTTGAAGACCGCGAAACGCTGGGACTGCTGTTATCCGGTTGCATTGCGCTTGTTGTCGGTCTCATTGATGACTTTGGCGCGATGACGCCGAAGCAGAAAATGCTCGGGCAGGTGCTCGCGGCGCTGGTGCTCATCAAGTCGGGCACCTACATCAAACTCAGTTTCTTCCCTATATATATCGCGATCCCTTTGACGATCCTCTGGGTTGTCGCGGTCACGAACGCATTCAACATCATCGACATCATGGATGGCCTTGCCTCCGGAGTCGCAGCCGTGGCAGCCGTGAGCATTGCTGCGGCCAATCATCTGGCCGGAAGGGATCCCCAGGCCTTCCTCGCCGCCGTTCTGGCGGGAGCTACCATTGGCTTCCTCCGTCACAACTTCCATCCGGCGAAGATCTTTTTGGGTGACGCCGGCAGCATGTTCATAGGATTCATGCTGGCCGCGCTATCGATGAACGCCGGGTACACGCGCGTGAACCTGCTCGCAGTCATCAGCCCAATCCTGATCCTTGGGATTCCGCTGTTCGATCTGCTGCTAGTCATGTTCGTCCGCTGGCGCAAAGGCATTCCGGTGACGAAGGGCAGCCCGGACCACTTCGCGCTTCGGTTGCGCCGGTGCAACCTCTCCATACGGGAAACTGCCATCACGACGTATATCGTCGGGATTCTGCTCGGTTTCGTTGCATTGCTAATGAGCAACATCCATCTGGGATGGGCCCTTGCCGCAGTGGGCGGCACCATGTCCGTGGCCGCGCTCTCCGCCTATCTGCTTCTGAAAGTGGACATGCATTCATGAAGAAGAAAGTTGTCGTTATTGGCGCCGGGCTGGCCGGTGTAAGCGCCGCCTATCACCTTCTGGACTACGACCCGATCATTTTTGAGCGGGAGTCCTCCGTTGGCGGACTCTGCAGGTCTTTCACTCAGGACGGATTCACGTTCGATTGCACAGGGCATCTCATCCATCTGAAGAACCCGTATGTAAAGGAACTGGTGGCGCGCCTGTTGCCCGACGCCTTCAATTCTCATGAGCGACTTGCGGCCATATATTCGCAGTCGACGATAACTCCATACCCGTTTCAGGCGAATACCTACGGTCTGCCACCCGAGGTTGTGAAGGAATGTGTGACGGGCTTTGTCGAGACACTTCACGCGCCACCCAACGGAACGCCGAACAACTTTCACGATTGGGTTTTGAAGACGTTTGGATCCGGTATCGCGAAACACTTCATGCTTCCCTATAACGAAAAGTTCTGGAAGCAGGATCTGCGAACGATAACGTCAGACTGGGTGAGCTGGTCGATTCCAAAGCCATCGCTCGACGAAGTGATCAACGGTGCGCTTGGCCTGACCAACAAGGGCATGGGCTACAACCCGCGATTCATTTATCCGAAGACTGGCGGGATTGACTGCCTGCCGCAGGCGCTCGCGAGGCCGGTAAAGCGCATTCATCTCAACGAAACCCTCGAGTCGATCGATCCAAAGCGGAAAGTCGTTCGCATGGCCGGCGGTCGCGAGGAAACTTATGATTCGCTGATTACGACACTGCCTTTGCCCGAAACTTATCGCGTGCTGAAAGATACTCCGGATTCGCTTACGCACTCGGCATCTCTGCTTCGCGCCATCGGAGTCTTCAACATCAACCTTGGAATCGATCGGCCAAATATCAGCGACCAGCACTGGATTTACTATCCCGAAGGGCAGTTCGTTTTCTCCCGGGTCGGATTCCCAATGAACTTTTCGCAGGCTGTGGCGCCGCCGGGCACAAGCTCGATGTATATCGAGATTACCTATCAGCCGGGCAAGAAACCGAACCCGGAAGAAGCCTACGCCCGCTCCCTGGCTGATTTGCAGCGTTGTGGCATTTTGCGCAAAAGTGACCGGATACGGAGCCGTCTCGATCTGGATATCAAATCGGCTTATATCATCTTCGACCAGCATCGGCAGACGCACCTGCAAAACCTGATTAGCTACCTCGAATCACGCGATATTCACACCGCCGGACGTTACGGACAGTGGGACTATTACTCCATGGAGGACTCCATTCGCAGCGGAAAGGGCATCGCGGAGAAGGTAGCCCCGGAATTGCAGCGAGAAACTGTTGCGCAGTAGCCCCCGCTGGGCGTAAAAGGAGAACGGGAGGGACGAGGCTCATGAGACTCCACATCGGACCACGTCTTCATCTGGCGTTTCGGATAATCATCACGACCATACTTCTGTCTTCCGTCAGTCACACGGCAGCCCCTCAGCAGACCAGCCAGAACTGGTGGACCCTGAACAGCGAACGAGACCTTGCCGAGAAGGGAAAACTCCGAGAGATTCTGACGAAGAAGAAAGTGTACGTGAACGTTTCTTTCTCCGACAATACGCCGAACTCCCACCCCGGCAATTTCGAGCAGAACAGCGTGAACCGCGCCGTCAACGAGGCAATTTCCGCGCACAAGGAGTTTCAGAGGGTCACCTATCCTGAAGAAGCCGAGTTTGCTGTTATCGTCCGCGCCGCCACCGCCCAGGGGACCGGCGACAGGGGCCCCAACTTTTCACTGCTGTTAGACGCCGAAGCCGAGGTTTCCCTGGAGGTACTTGTTCTTGTGCCCGGAAGCCATCGGCCTGATGGAACGCGAATGCCGAGACTCGTCTGGGATGCTTCGAGCCCGAACACCCAAATCGAAGCGGCCTCCGCCGCGAGGTTTACCATCGATGGCTTTCTCTGGGAGCTCAGAAAGCTGCGCGAAAAAAAGTAGCCTCGGGTTCGGATCAGGAAGGAATGCTGTACTTCTGCAGGTAGTGTCTGAAGGAACGGTACGACATCCGAAGCAACTGCGCCGCTTTCACCTGGACACCATTGCTACGACGAAGGGCCTCCTCCAGGAAACCCTTTTGTAGATTCTCGACGTAAACTTCCAGATCGATCCCATCCGCCGGAAGATCGGCGACGACCTTGAATGATCCGTTCGTCGTGGCTGACCCATCCGGCAGGAACGCATCGGTCAGTTCCTTCGAAGTCTCGAGAATGAACGCGCGTTCCATCGCATTCTCGAGCTCACGAACGTTGCCCGGCCAATCATAGGTTTCCAGCCGCTTCAGGGCTGCTTCCGATATCCGCCCAATGTCTCGTTTCATCGTGGTGTTTAGCCGCGACAGAAAATGATTTGCCAGCAGTGGAATATCGTCACGCCGATGGCGCAGCGGCGGAATCTCGAGAGGAATAACGCTGATGCGATAGTAGAGGTCCTCGCGGAACTGATTCTCCGCAACCATGGCAGACAAATCCCGATTCGTCGCCGCGATGATGCGCACGTCGACATTGATTTCTTCAGTGCCCCCAACACGCCGGATCGTTCGCTCCTGAATGGCACGCAGCAGCTTCACTTGCATGCCCGTACTCATTTCCCCGACTTCATCGAGGAAGATCGTGCCCCTGTCGGCAACTTCGAACAGCCCTTTCTTGTTGGCCGCAGCCCCGGTGAAAGCGCCCTTCATATAGCCGAACAACTCGCTCTCGAGAAGCGTTTCGGGGAAAGCCCCGCAATTGACGCTCACAAAGGCTTCATCTGCACGTGGGCTGCTGAGGTGAATGGCCTTTGCGACCAGTTCTTTTCCTGTGCCGCTCTCGCCCGTGACAAGAACGGTACTGTTGGTTGCGCTGACGACTTCGATCATCTTGAAGAGCTCCTGCATGGCAGTACTCTTGCCGATCAGATTGCCGAGTCCGTGAACCTTTTTGAACTCTCTGCGCAGGTAGGTGTTTTCTTCTTTTAGCCGCCGGTTCTCGAGAGCGTGCCGAACGACGACCTTGAGCTCTTCGACAAAATTCTCCGTCTTGAGGATGTAGTCGAAAGCGCCCATTTTTAACGCCTGGATCGCGGCGTCCGCGCTTGCGTACGCGGTGAGGAGGATGAACTGTCCGCCAAAATTGCTGGATCTCAGTTCGCGCAACAGATCGATCCCGGTCATGTCCGGCATCCGGATATCGGAGATGATCAAGTCGAACTCGGTCGATTTGATGCGCATCAGCGCGTCCGCGACGCTTGCTGCGGTCTGGACTTCAAACCCTTCCTTCTTGAGGAAGATCTCAAGGAGCTCTCGAATCGATCGCTCGTCATCAACAATCAGTAGTTTGGCTGCTGTAGGCATAATCAGATATCTATGACAAAAACAGATCCGACGCCCACCTGGGACTTCACAGTCATCGTCCCATTGTGCGCATTGACGATCTGATAAACGATGGGGAGACCGAGGCCGGTCCCGTTGGAAAATTTGGAATAAAAAGGAATAAAGAGTTGCTTCATCTGATCTTCGTCCATACCCTGCCCGGTGTCCTCGAACTGAATGCGGGCGAGACGGCCGCGGGTCTCAAGGCGGATCGTGAGCTTGCCGCCATCAGGCATGGCCCTGAAGGCATTCGAAGCCAGATTGTAGAACACCTGACGCATCATGCTTCCGTCCACGGGGCGTGTGACAGGCGTCAGCTGTGTTTCGATCGAGTGCGTCGTCTTCAGCTCCGGGCTGTTCCTGATCAGGCTAACGGTCTCGGAGATGACGACAGCAAGATCCAACGGCTCAAGTTTGGGTGCCGGTGTTCGTGCATACGCCAGGAAGTCCGTAATGGTCTTGTTCAACCTTTCCGTTTCGCGCTTGATTATCTCCGCCAGCCGTCCCTGCTCCGAATCGAGTTGAAGTTCCGAATGCAGCAGATCGAATGAGCCCTTGATCGATGCCAGAGGATTTCGAATCTCATGTGCAATACCCGCGGACATCGCTCCCAGCCGCGCCATTTCCTCTTTCTGCCGGACCTGCTGTTCGAGCAACTTGAGTTCGGTCTGATCCTCGATCGACCAGACGTACCCGGCTGTATTTCTTTCGTCGATCATGATCGGCGACACTGAAAACCGCAGGTAAATATCCTGACCGTTTGCCCGCTTGGACCAGGTCTCGAAACGCATGGCTCCGACCCGCTGCACTTCCGGAAACAGTTCGCGGATGGTCATCTGCAAGGCCTCACTCATATGCCTGCCCGTGATGTGTTGCGCCGAGCGGTTCAGAAGATGAATGCGGCCCGCTCGGTCGGTCGTAATGAGACCGCTGTCCATACTGTCGATGATGCGGCTGCTGAAAGCCTTCAGGAAGGCCATCTGCCCGGACGACTTTTCGAGTTGCGCGCCCGCGTAGCGCAGGTTTTCGGCCAGATAGTTCGAAAGATAGGCAACCGCACAAAAGCCGAGAATATTCAGACTGATGATGAACTGCAGCTCGGGCCAGTCGGGCACGCCGACTCCCGTGCTCGGAAGGGCGCCGTACTTGACAAGATCCAGGTGCGCAAGGTGCAGCACCGAACTCAGCGTCGCCGCAACAAAGGCCCCGCTGCGCTCCAGCAAAATGCTCGACATCACGATCTCGAGGAAATAGAGATTGGAAACGTAGCTGTCGACACCACCGGTGCGATTGACGGTCCAGGTGATCAGCAACAGGTCGAGAATGATCTGCGCATACGCCTGGCCGACGTAGTTTTTGTTGATGTGAAGAAGAGCGAGCCAGACTACGGACAACGCTGCTACTGCGCCGAACAGCATATCCATTTCGTGAGGATCGGTGAACTTGCCGGTAAACCATGGAATGAGTATGAAAACGGAAAACGCAACAATGCGGACGTAGATCAGGCGATTCAACCACTTTCGCCGATCTACGGCCGCGAGATCGGGTTCGGTCACTTCGCTCCGGACAGCTGTGAGACAAGCGTGAAGATTGGCAGGTACATGGAAATGACGATGCCTCCCACCACCGTACCCAGCACGACGATCATGGCCGGCTCCATAGCCGTCATTAAATCTCCTACGGCTGCGTCGACTTCCTCTTCATAGAAGTCGGCAATCTTGGTCAGCATCTGCTCGAGAGCTCCAGCCTGCTCTCCAACGCCAACCATCTGGACAACCATGGCTGGAAAGACTTTCGATTCCTTCAACGGCTCCGCAATCGTGCGGCCCTCTTCGATGGATCGTTTCACCTTGAGAATCGCTTCTTCGACGATGGCGTTGCCTGAGGTCCGCGCGGTGATTTCGAGACCGTCCAGAATGGGCACGCCGCTGGCGATCAGCGTTGCCATTGTCCTGGTGAATCGCGCGACAGCGATTTTGCGCAGGAGCGGCCCGATGATGGGCGCCTTCAACAGCATTCCGTCAACGGCATAACGTCCCTTTTGAGTATGGTAGTACGATCGCAACAGCATCAAAAGAATACCAATTCCGATACCGATGAAGATACCAAAGCTTCCGACGAACTTACTGGCCGCGATGACGATGCGGGTCGGCAGGGGGAGATCGACGTTCATACTCTCGAAGAGAATCGTAAACTGCGGTACGACCTTCCACAGGATCAGGGTGATAACGCCCACCGCAATGACGATAACCGCAATGGGATATACGAGCGCGGACTGAACGGCGCGCTTCAACTTCACAGCCTTTTCGATGTAGACCGACAAACGCTGGAAGATTGTGTCCAGAATACCGCCGGCTTCTCCGGCCGCCACCATGTTCGTATAGAGGTCGTCGAAGACCTTGTAGTGCGTCTTCATTGCCGAAGCCAGGTTCGATCCGGACTCGACTTCCTTCTGTACCGACCGGATGACGGATTGGAACTTTTTCTTTTCCTGCTGTTCGCCCAGAATTTCGAGGCACTGGACCAGCGGTACACCAGCGTCGATCATTACCGAGAACTGCCGCGTAAAAACTGCGAGGTCCTTCGCACTGGCGTTGCCGCCGAACTCGAAGTTCAGCTTGTTTCCCTTTTTCTCCGAGGCTTCGGTAAGCATGATCTGCTCCCGACGAAGAGCAAGCGCAAGCGCGCCGCGGTTCTCGGCAACTCGTTCACCCGCGACTATTTCACCCTGGCGGTTTCTTCCTTTGAAGGCAAAATTCGGCATCGTCGTCCTCTCCTATATCTCGGACATTTTTAGAACCGGGACACCGAATACCGAAGAAAAAAGTTACTATTAAGGGCCAAACGAACCGAGATGACCACGAAGGCACGGCAATCCCAACGCATCAAGCTCTATACAGCCGTAGGATTCCTCTTGCTGCTGGCCATGCTGGTGTTTGCCCAGCAGGCGTTCGACCTGAGATTTATCCCCCATTCGTCGTTGACGCCGAACCAGCTGCTGCTTCTTTACGCGCTGTCGACCCTGATCTTCGTAGTGCTCCTGGTGTTCGGATTCATCCTGTTGCGAACGCTCGTGAAAGTCTGGGTCGAGCGGAAACAGGGTAAACCGGGGTCCCGGTTCAAGAGCAGCCTTCTGGCGATGCTGGTCCTGCTGACTCTTGTTCCGGCGGTCTCTGTTTTCGCGTATGCCTATGGCCTCGCCAATCGGAGCATCGACAAGTGGCTCAGCGCCCCGGTGGATCAGATATTCGAAAATAATCAGCGAATCGAAAGCCTTGTAGTCCGTCAGCACCAGGAGCACGCTCAGTCGGTCCTGGATCATCTCGCAATCCATGTCCCGTCGGATTTCGACGAAACGCGGAAGCTGTTCCGTCTCAAAGCCCTGGTTCTGCTGACTGAAGCCGGTCAGCTCGAAAAAGCATCCGTGGACACAACGGTCGATGCGGAGACAATTTCGCAGGTCACTGCCTCTTCTATTGCGAAGACAGCCCGAGCAGGCGAAAGCCTGGACGGCGACTGGCTCACCGCCCGAGTTGTGGAGACACCGGGTGGCAGAAAAATTCTGGCGGCAGTGTTCCCGGCTCCTCGAGATCTTGAAACGTTCAGCGCGGAAATTGCCAAACAGAAGGATGCGTACGATCAGCTCAAGTCGGAAAAGAATGCGTTCCGCAATATTTACGGAACCGTCTTATTGCTGATGACTGTGCTGGTGCTGTTTTCTGCCGTCTGGCTGGGATTGTTTCTTTCGAAAAAGATTACCGAACCCATTGAAGCACTCACCGCGGCAACACGAGAAATCTCGGCGGGGAATCTCGCCTATCGCGTTGATGTCCAGGCCGGCGACGAACTGGGAATGCTGGTGAGTACATTCAATGGCATGGCATCCCGACTCCAGGGCACTACTGCAGAACTCGAAACGCGACGGCGCTACATGGAGATCGTGCTGGAGAGCATCCCGACCGGAGTCATCGCGCTGGATGTCGACTTCCGTATTCATACGCTCAATCGCGCAGCACGAACGATGTTTTCGGTGACCATGCCGACGCACCTCGGCGATGTGTTCAAGGGCGACGACCTGAAGGAGATCCAGGCAATCCTGGCAGATGCGACCGAAGCCGGGATTACGCATGAAATATCGTTTCGAACGCCGGGAAGACCCGCCAATAGCGCAGTAACCGCGAGCAGACTGAGCGCCGGGGGTTTTGTTCTTGTCGTCGAGGATTTGACCGAGGTGGTTCGGGCACAGCGTGCCAGCGCCTGGCGAGACGTGGCGAGAAGACTGGCGCACGAAATCCGCAATCCCCTGACACCGATCCAGCTGTCGGCGGAGCGGATCTCGCGGAATATCTCCCGCCTGCCGGTAGCATCGCCGCGCGTTACGACCGTGATTCAGGAATGTGTCGGCGCGATCTCGGATGAAGTTGCGAGCCTGAAGCACCTCGTCGAAGAGTTTGTCCGGTTTGCGCGGTTGCCCACCGTGTCGCGTGTCCCCCATCCTATGAAGGATCTGGTGGATCGAACTCTCGCTCTCTACGAAGGTCGCATGGAGGGCGTTTCGTTGCTGGTCGAAGTCCCGGAAGATCTTCCACTGATTCTGATGGACTCGATGCAGATGCGTCGTGTGCTAATCAACCTGATCGATAACGCTCTGGAAGCGCTGTCCACCCAGTCCGAACGCGAACTGCGGATCCGCTGCGAACTCGCGCGGGACGGCACCATGGCGCGATTGACGGTTGAGGACAGCGGCGCAGGTATAGCAGATGAAGACCGGGAACGTCTCTTCACTCCCTACTTCTCGACTCGGAAGAACGGAACCGGCCTTGGACTCTCTATCGCCAGTCGCATTGTCGCGGACCACGGGGGATACATTGGCGTCGAATCCAATGTGCCGCGCGGTACGCGTTTCGTGATCGAACTACCTGTATGCCAAGAATCCTCATTGTCGACGACGAGCCCGGTATCCGGCAGTCGCTAAAAGGCGTCTTCGAAGACGAAGGCTTTATCACCGATTCCGTCGCGAGCGGTGAGGAGTGTCTCCGGAAAATCGTCGACTCGGCATACGATCTCGTTCTCCTGGATATCTGGCTGCCCGGAATCGACGGAATCGAAACCTTACGTCGTCTCCGCGAAGCCTCGCCGTCGACCCGGGTGATCATGATCTCGGGCCACGCCACTATTGCAACGGCCGTCACCGCCACCAAACTCGGAGCCTACGACTTCATCGAAAAGCCGTTATCGCTGGAGCACACGCTGCTGATTGCCCGAAATGCACTATCGTACAAGCAACTCGAGCAGGCCCACGAGATGCTTCGTCATCAACTCGGTGAGCGGTTCAACATCGTTGGCGACAGCATCCCCATCAAAGCGCTTCGAAAACAGATTGCGATGGTTGGTCCGACCAACAGCCGGGTTCTGATCTATGGCGAGAGTGGAACAGGAAAGGAACTGGTCGCCAATAATCTTCATTTCGTAAGCAAGCGGACTTCCGCGCCTTTTGTGGAAGTGAATTGCGCCGCCATTCCCGAGGAGCTAATCGAAAGCGAACTGTTCGGGCATACCAAAGGGTCGTTCACAGGAGCGAGTGAGGCCAAGAAAGGGAAGTTCGAACTCGCCGACGGAGGAACGCTGTTTCTCGATGAGATCGGGGACAT
>DASTBJ010000023.1:0-2965 GCA_035712125.1 Terriglobia bacterium | reverse complement strand
GCGCCCGAGCATCTCAAGCGGGTTCAGTCGGCCATCGACGACATCCGGGCAGGCAAATTCGTAATCCTCGTCGACGACGAAGATCGCGAAAACGAAGGCGACCTCATGGTAGCGGCCGAGAAGATTACCCCTGAAGCCGTGAATTTCATGGCCACACACGGGCGAGGATTGATCTGTCTCGCGATGACGGGCCAACGCCTGGATGATCTCCATATACCCCTGATGGTCTCTGACAGCGCGAATACATCGCCGCACGGCACCGCTTTTTGCGTCTCGATTGAGGCGCGTCGAGGCGTCTCGACGGGTATTTCCGTTCACGATCGCGCTCAAACGATCCTGACCGCAATCGACCCCAAGACGCGTCCCACCGACCTGTCGCGCCCCGGCCACATTTTTCCCCTGCGTGCGCGAGATGGCGGAGTGTTGGTGCGGGCCGGACAAACCGAGGCGTCCGTGGACCTGTGCCGGATTGCCGGTCTATTCCCGGCTGGAGTTATCTGCGAAATCATGAAGGAAGACGGTTCGATGGCCCGTGTGCCCGATCTGATCGAGTTTGCGGATCGGCATGACGTGAAGATCATCACCGTTGCCGACCTTATCCGTTATCGATTGCGGACCGAGAGCTTCGTGCGCAGAGTCGGGGAACGGGTCCTCGCCACGAACCACGGTGAGTTCCGAATCATCGGCTTTCAAAGCATTCTCGGTAACGAAACGCACTACGCGCTCGTGAAAGGCGACATCGGCAACGGCGAGGACGTTTTAGTTCGCGTTCATACGCAGTGCCTCATCGGTGACGTCTTCGGCTCCGTGACCTGCCACTGCCATCAGCAAATGGATCGGGCCCTTGAAATCATCGCCTCGGAAGGCCGTGGAGTTCTGCTGTACCTGTCACAGATGACCAAAGCCGGGGAGACAAACCTCCCTGCCGACATTGAGACCCATGGGAAGAAGGGTGTCGATGCCAACGAAACCATCGCGTTCCGGGGCGAGCAGCGCGAGTACGGCATCGGCGCGCAGATCCTCGCGTCGTTGAATATCCACTCAATGCGAATCCTCAGCAATCACCCGCGCAAATTGGTCGCGCTGAAGGCGTACGGGCTGCAGATCGTCACGCAGGTGCCGTTTACGTACGTGAAGGCGCGGTAGGCTACCGGGTGCAGAGAGAAATCGGAAATTTAGAAATTGGACGAATCCTGCATTTGGAAAGCTCAAATTGGACCCCTACTCACTGTGAGCCGGTCCAATCTGAGGTTTCCAGTTTCGGATTTGAAATGCGGGATTCGTCCAATTTCAAAATTTCCCATTTGTCCTTCCCCAACTCCGCGCTGGCGCAATTTTTCGCTTCCGGTCAACTCTAAGTCGTTGGACGGTGTCTAATCCTCAGAAGTTCGCTCGGAGTCTCTGCTAAACGATTAGCAATTTTGATTGACCGCACTCTTCGGCGGTGTTAGCGTGCGGTCACTATGTCAGCATCACACCATACTTTAAGCCGCCGAGAGCGGCAGATTATGGACGTCCTTTATCAACGGGGAAGAGCAACCGCACTCGAGGTGCAGGAAAGCCTCCCGGATCCGCCCAGTTATTCGGCGGTTCGGGCGCTGCTCCGCATTCTTGAGGACAAGGGCCATGTCCGGCATGAGCAGGACGGGCCGCGTTACGTCTTCACCCCGAAGCTGCATCGCGACAAGGCACGGCGCTCCGCGATCCGGCACATGATGGAGACGTTCTTTGACGGCTCCCCCGAGCAGGCAGTTGCTGCCCTGCTTGACGTTTCTTCGTCCAAGTTGTCTCAAGAGGAACTGGACCGCCTTGCGTTATTGATCGAAAACGCTCGAGGTGAAGGCAGGAAATGAGTTTCGCGCTCAGCGTCATCGCGAAGACGACCATCTTGCTGGCCTGCGCCGGCCTGATGACGCTGGCGCTGCGTCGCGCTTCTGCTTCCACCCGGCATGCTGTCTGGGCGATCGCTCTGCTCAGTGCACTTATCCTGCCGATTGCGTCCACTGTTCTGCCCGAAGTCGCTTTACCCGTGCTGCCCGAGAATACGTTGGACGCTGCAATTCCTCTGGTGCCGGCGCACTTCAAACCTCCGGGTGTACCGGACGATTCGCGTAAGGGCACTTCGGCAGTACTGCTGGCGGGCACCGCGAAATCTCCAGACGAAAGCGTTTCCGCGAGCGACCAGGATGCCCTGTTTTACATAAAGCAGCACACATTCCTCTTCCTGTGGGTTGCGGGCGCCAGTGTCGTCTTGCTTCGGCTCCTGCTTGGCAGTCTTACCATTCGCAGGCTTCGTCGTCACTCCCTCCCGCTTGACGGCCAGGGCTGGGTCGACATCATTGATGATCTCCGGTCTTTGCTCGCGTTAAAGCGACCAGTGACGCTTCGCATGTCGACTCAAACAATTCCGCCGATGACATGGGGCATTTTCCGGCCGGTCGTGCTACTTCCCGCTACGGCAGCGGAATGGCCGGAGAGTCGACGGCGTCTGGTTTTGGCGCACGAGCTTGCCCACGTGAAGCGGAAAGACGGTATCGTCCAGATTCTTCTCCAGGCTGTCTGCAGCTTTTACTGGTTCAATCCGATCGTCTGGTATGCCGCGCGACGGCTGCGGATTGAGCGCGAATGCGCGTGCGACAATCAGGTGCTGAAGCTGGGGGCTGACGCGGATGATTACGCCGATCACCTCCTGCAGGTCGCGCGAACCCTTAATCCGGGAAGCGGTCTGTCTCTCGCCACCGTCGCCATGGCGCACCGGTCCCAGCTGGAGACCCGGCTGCTTTCTATCCTCGATAACCGAACAAGGAGGCAAACGGTGTCGCGTGCTCTGTCGGTGCTCGTGCTGTCCGGTGTGACGGTGCTTACCCTCTTCGTGGCAACCGTTCAAATTACGGCGAGACCTGGAGTCCTGTTCCTGGATCTGGACCCGATGGTGCCCGGGGTGCCCGCGGACTACCATGCGGCG
>DASTBJ010000022.1:0-2829 GCA_035712125.1 Terriglobia bacterium | reverse complement strand
GACTCGCTCCGGAAACTGTCGTGCCAAACTGTGGCCAAGAATCGAGGTTGCCCCGAAAAGAAGGATCGGTCGCCTCATTAGAAAAGCTACCGCCACTCTTTCATGGGCGCCCAGTAGACGGCGCGCCAATAGTCTTCTATTTGATCGAGTAGGTGTTTCGGCACGCCGCGATGTGTGAGCACGAGTTCGGTCCCGCCGCTGGGAGTGGGAGCGAGCGTAATGGCCGCCATCGAGTAAATGCCCTCGGGGAAATCGCCACGACGCCACGCCTGCACCAGGCGTTGGCCGGGCACGAGATCGACGTTCACTCCGGTAACCTGCCCTGCGTCCGTAGAGAACGTGCCGCCGACCTCGTCGCTCATGAGAGCTTCTCGACCGGTGACTTCCGTACGCTTGCGCGAATCGGCAAGGAGGTCATAGACCGACTTCGGTGGAATCGTGAAGCGAACTCTATGCTTGATGGTCTTGCACATTTAGCGCTGCCCTCCCATAAACCCTTCCTGAATTGCAAAAAGATTGCACACGAAACGCGCAAAAGCCAGTGCGAGTGCGACTATCCATTTGACACGCCGTTTGTTCACCCTTACGAATTGCTCATGAAGCGCAAAACCGACGCTTTCAACTTAGCCCTTGGCGTGTTCCTGGAATGGGGTCCGGTGCAGCAGGACGATATTCGTGATCGCATTTCGCAGGTTGTGCCTGGCCTGACGCGTACGGAATTGAAAAAACTGTTGGCCGAGTTCGCGAGTTTGCGATCCGCTGCGCGCCGAATTGTGGAGGAGCAGGTGGAAAAGCACCGGACCGAGGAAGACGGCAGGAGGCAGGTCGCTGAGTTGGACTCGCGAATTTCGGTGGAGAACGCCAGCCTTCTTTACCATCAGGCACGGTATTCCGCATGGCGCGACGGGTTTGGATGAGCGGCACCCGGAAACACAGGTCCCTCTTATCCTTTCGGAGCTCGGTGCCGCCTGGCATCGATGAACGCGGACGAACCGAAGTAGAACGCGATCACGACGCCTGTCGTTGTTGTGAAGTTCATCAGAAGACCCTCCAGGGGCGGCGGGGGTACGAAAAACGCAAAGGTCGCGACCAGCAGGAGGTACATCACGACGATGGCGATCGCAAGCGCACGCCGAATATACGCGTCACCGGACGGAGGAGCTTCCTGACGTTCCGGCATCTCGAGCTTCAACGAGCCGAAGAAGGTCACAATGGCGATTGCCCCGATGGCAAACGCGAGGAAGCCGTTGTGTTCGAACAATGCTGCGGCCAGGTTCCCAATTAGATAGAGTCCGAGGTCGATTAGGGCGATAACGAGGATGGGCTTCTTCATGGAGGCCTCCGCTCAGGAGTTGCGTGATTGTTGCGCTGCATCATACTCATAGCACCCCGCCGTGTCATGAGATTTGAGACTGCTGCGCCGTCGTTTCGGACTTCTATTTTCGGAACGCGATCCAACCGTAAAGGAGCGGCAGGCAGGCGAATACCAGATTGGCCGAAGCGAGCCCGGCGCGGCGCCATCCGTCGGTGAGATATCGTTCAAGATTGAAAACGCACGTGGCGACGACAAGACGCAACGTCCAGAAAGCCGCAAGAAATCCGCACACCGCTCGGGCCAACACCGTACCCGACGCAAGTTCTTCGGCCAGAACAAACGACCCGAGACCGAACCCCGCCAGGCACAGGCCGATGAAAGTGTAGTAAACCCAGAAGAGCCTTCGTATGAACTCCGGCAGCGGCCGGAGATGCTCTCGCAGCCCCACCACACCCGGCATGAGGATACCCGCCGCCATCAAACCCAGATGCGCCACCGCTCCAATTCTCAGTAGAACTTCTGCACTCATGGCGTCCTCCACGTGCCGCCGATGGCTTCAAGCATCGGCAGGATCACATTTCGAGCAAATTCCGCGTGAAAGAGCAGGGGCAGCGGCAGAAGAATGACGAAAAGGGTAAATACGCGACCCCGCCAGCCCCTGCCGAGCCCAAGATCCCGGCCCGTTCGACTTCGCTCGAACAATACGAATGCTCCCTGCAAGGCGAAGTACGCGGTGGGCAAACCAAAGCCGCCCCGCGCCGGCAAGGAAATGACCAGATCGTGAATCGCTCCCGAAACGAAGAACACCGCCAACGTCGCCCAGGCGATTCCGATGGGCCGCGCCAGTGGCCGGAAGACTCGGTCATTCGCAAGCTTGCTAAAAGACGTGTTCCAGCGGCTGCCCCAGAAGTCCGCCAGCGACGTCGCTCGAGCGGGCCTGCGCATGAGCGGAGACGCATCGATGCCTGCGCTTCGATAGGCCAACGCGAGAAGATGGAACGTTCCGAAGTGCAGGAACAAAGCAACGCCGGCCATGCCCGCCCAGGCCACCACGAGCGATTTGCTGTCGTGGCTGCTACCGGCAGCAAACGCGAAAAGAACAGCTCCCGTCACAGCGCACGCCAGCGATCGAATCCACTCGGAAACGGCCACTGGACGGTGGGTGGTCTTTGTGAGAAAGTTCGCGGCATCCAGGCCTGGCCAGGCGAACAGATACATAACGGAACGAATCCAGCTCGTTCCCGGGGCGGTTGACCGCCATGTTAACCACTTGCAGCCGGCCCAGATCGCGCACGCCAGCAGCCACATGAACACCCAGCCGGCAAAGAGTTGTCTGTAAATCACAGCCAGGACCGGCAGAGTCAGCAGCGGCAGCCAGCCTGAAGTATCCCGGCGTCGACGTGCGTGCGAGCCTCTCGCGATCGCGTTGACATTAACGCTCATACGCCAAGCAACTTTCGAATCTTGCCACCGGCTTTCAGCAGTCGCACGAACCCTGATGCCGGGAGGTCTCG
>DASTBJ010000021.1:0-3337 GCA_035712125.1 Terriglobia bacterium | reverse complement strand
TTGGAATTGTTTTTGCCCATGTGGATGCGTGTCGTCATGAGAGCTTCGCGAACCCCTAACGGCCAAACCTTCGCCCGAGAGTTCTTTGGAGGCCTCAGAACGACTACGGAGGTGCATCGTGAATTGCGCGTTCCATCGTCTGTGTGTCCTATCGTTAGGCATCGCTTCGGTGGTCTTTCTTCAAACGATGCTGGTCGCGCAGACGACTACGGGTTTAGCGATTCAAGTCCTGGAAGCCAGCGCAGGTCAAAACCTGATCTCCCACGATACTCCGCCCATAAAAGTGCGGGTTCTGGACCGCACAGGTCGAGCTATACCTGGAGCAGACGTTCTCTTTGTCGCCCCCGAAGAAGGGCCGACCGGCCAGTTCCTGCCGAATGAAAGTAAAGTCACGGTTGCGACCGATAGTGCGGGGATAGCGACGGCCCCACGGTTTCGCACCAACAACACCGTTGGCGAGTATCAGATCCAGGTCATCGCCTCCTACCGGAACGCTGCTTCTCGAGTCGTGATCCCGCAAAACAACGTGCTGAAAAGGAAATCTTCGACCAGGAAGATCATTCTTTTCTCTGCGTTGATTGGCGGGGCAGCTGTCGCCGCATTAGCAGCCAGAGGCGGTTCCACGCCCGTTTCGCCAGCGGTCGGTGCCGCCATGACTCCCACCGTTAGCGTTGGCGGAGAAGCCGCCGTCAGCCTTACCCCGCCTGTAAGTGTTTCTCCCGCCTTAATTATTGCGCCGCAAACAGATTTCACCCCTGTCGTTACGGCGCTCCCAGGAATGGATATTTCAGCTCCACCGTTAGCTACTTCACCTGTACCTTCGCCGGCCGTGCAAGTTGTGCCACCCGTCCCTCAGGCTCAGTTGCCTACTATTCCCGGGCGTGCGTGCGCGGACATGCCTCCGACATCGAACAGGCAGGCCTGTCGGTAGTCCCGCGACATTAAAGGTAGCTGAGCCACCAGTCGCGCCGTCGCGCCACGCCTCGTACCGGCGGATGGCTCTACAGGAAAAACACGAGGGTTATCAGAACGAATACAGGGATAAGAATTGCGAGAGAGTAAACAAGGTACCCACCGAAGGAAGGCATCTTGACACCACTGCTTTCGGCAATACTCTTGACCATGAAGTTCGGTCCGTTCCCGATGTAAGTGTTGGCGCCCATAAATACCGAACCTACCGAAACTGCGCGCAACAATGCCTCGCCCAACTCCGAGAGGAGAAGACCGCCCGGGCTCCCCGTCTCCGAGCCCGTGATGCCCGAAGCCATCGCTGTAAAGGTGAGATAGGTGGGCGCGTTATCGAGAAAGCTGGAGAGAAGTCCCGACGCCCAAAAGTATTGCCAGGGGGACCGAAGTCCGAGTTGGCTCGCGTGCGCTCGGAGGATTTCGAGAGCCGGAATCATTGTGACGAAAATACCCAGGAATACTGCGGCGACTTCCAATATTGGATGCAGGTGAAAGCGGTTCGCTTTGTGGACTGACGCGTTCGTTGTGAACCACGACATCAGAGCCATCGTGATCATCAACACTTCCTGCACACCACGCGGCCACGCGAAGTAGCCGCTTAGAATTGCGGCAAACATCACACCGAGCAGAAAGAGGAAGTTCAGTCCACCTTCGATGTGAAGACGCCGCTTTGGCTGAACGTCTTCAGCCAGGGCTCCCGGCGTTTCCACGTCTTCGCGCACGAAGACATACTGATCATACAGGTTAAAGACGACAAGAATGGATACGAGGGCGGTTAACCAGATCGGGAACAATGTTAACGTCCATTCGAATGGGACACCTCTAAGGAAGCCGAGAAAAAGAGGAGGATCCCCGAGCGGCGTGAGGAGTCCGCCGACGTTGCTCACAACAAAAATGAAGAATACGCAGAGATGCGTTTGCCGTTGCCGCCGATGATTGGCTCGCAGGTACGGACGGATCAGCAGCATGGACGCGCCGGTCGTGCCAATGAGATTTGCAATTACAGCGCCAACGGCGAGGAACGCCGTGTTTACAAGGGGCGTCCCTGCAAACTCGCCCTTGATGAAGATGCCTCCTGAAATCACAAAGAGAGCTGTCAGGAGCACCATAAACGAAACATAGTCAAGGAGGGATTCCTCAAGAAGGTGCAGTCTCCTCGGGAGTAGAACGCCAAGCACCGGCACGGATAACGCAATACTTAACAAGAGCTTGTTCGCGTTCTTTTCCCACCAGCGGCCAAACGTCAATGGAACAACGGCAATCGACAACAACATCAGGATGAATGGAGCGACACTCCAAACAGGGAGGAGTAAACCTTCAGTTTCAGTCTGCATCGGAGTATCCCCCGCCTACTCCGTCTCGAAGCGGTATCCAATCGCCGCTTCAGTTATCAGCTGACAGACCGGTGCCGCGCCCAGGCAAACCTTGCGCCGCAAGTTTCCTATGTAAACGCGGAGGGAATGGACATAGTCCTCATTACATTCATCGTCCCAGACTTCCTTGATGAGGACGGCGTGCGTCAAAATCCGATTCGGGTAGCGGGCAAAAACACAAAGCAATCGGAGCTCGGTGGGTGTAAGGCGAACAGCGGTCCCGTCGACGCGCACCTCACGCCTGGCGAAATCAATCGACAGGTTTCTGGCATGGAATGCGTCGTTTTCGGTCCTTGGTGGCGGCACAGTCCTTCGAAGGGCCGCGCGAAGCCGTGCCAGGAGTTCGCCGCCGCTGAAAGGCTTTTCCATAAAGTCGTCGGCGCCCGCATCCAGAGCGCTCACCTTATCGACTTCATCGGCCTTAACTGAAAGCACAATGATAGGAGACAGGTAGTTGGACAAGCGGATGTGCCGGATGACATGAAGTCCATCCATATCCGGAAGTATGGGATCGATGAGGACGGCATCCGGTTGCAGCGCCTCGATCTGCTTTAAGCCGACGGTCGCCGTTGGTGCTTCATTGAGCAGGTAATCTTCGGCTGAAAGAGTTGTGCGCAAGAGAGATCGTCCTTCCGGATCGCTATCGATTACCACGATGCTCGGATTTCGGTGATAAGCCAGTCCTGTATTCATAACGAACCCACTCAATTTAGCAATGGTCCGGGTAGCGGGGGGCCACGAGTTGCGCGAAGCCAGGTCCGCACAACTCTGTGGCCGTCAAGCCTGTCTTAGGATTTGCTTTGCAGAGGCTTCGCCTTAGCGAACGCGCCCGCCGGGTTATTGGCAACCGCTGCGGTCATTGCGGAATAGTCCGACGTGGACATTTGGAAGCCGGCGTACGCTTCCATTCCATGTTCGCCCATATCGAGCCCCTCGATTTCTTCATCCTGGGAAACCCGGAGACCAAGAGCCGCCGTGATTACTGACCAGAAGACAAG
>DASTBJ010000020.1:0-4001 GCA_035712125.1 Terriglobia bacterium | reverse complement strand
CCGCTCTGATGCGCCCACTGGCGGTAAACTGATGGTCCCCATATTCAATCGGACTCCGGCGGGCATCCACAGAGGCTGAGAACGCGTATGGCTCCTTGACCGCGATACTACCTTCGACGACCGCGTTGTATTTGGCACTCTGCAGTCGAAGTTCAGCCGTCTGCCTGTTGACACCTCCGGTCACGGCGACTAAACCGTGTTGCTGACCGGCGTACACGACATCGGCAAGCTCCCCTCTAAGGCTCGCTGAGGGTTCACGGTAGGTACCGGAGAGCTCCGCTTCGAGATTGAGGGTCGCTGACAGATCGCGGATCTCCGTGATCTGAAGATTCGAGACTCGAGCCCGGCCATCAATCTGCTCGGTCGAGAGATTGAATGTGCCAGAAGCTTCAAGGCTTCCTTCCTTCTGTAGAGCTGTGAGTCGTGTCACCTGAAGAAGATCGTCCTCGAGTGCCGCCTCCGCTCGCACGCTGTCGATATGGGTGCCGCCAATGTCGAACCCGTTAGACGACGCGATGAACGTCCCTACCGGGTGATCGAGCGAACCGGAAATCAAAGCCGATGCATGGATCTCTCCAAAGCCGTCGGCTAACACGTCCTCAATGCGCGCGACAACCTCCGGAATAGAGCCATCGAGGCTCTTCGACTTCAGATTAATCCGCAGCCGCCCGTCAGGAATCGTGGACTGCTTGAGGCTCGCCGTGATACCCGTGATATCCAGAATATTTTGTCGATAGGCCACCATGGCCGTGCCATTCAATGGACCAACGCCGTCGTACACCACCCCTTCAGCGACGAGACGGGCATCTACAAGCGGCGATGCCAGCGTTCCGCGCAGGCGCCCTTCTGCAGTAACCGGTCCGTACTTGTTATAGGCCAATCGAAAATTGCCCGACAGTCTCCTGTCTAGTCCGGTATTGACCGTCGCGCGGATATCCGCCCCCATAGACATTCCACGCAAATTGATCCTTGCTCGGCCGTTGTTGAGGTCAACATTGCCGGTCGCGTTCCCATACTGCGGCATCGCAACAGTGACTTGTCCGTCTCCACCGATATCACTGAGATCCGAAGCGTTCCATTGAAGGTCCAGGTGTCCTGACGTAACCCCGCGAACTCCGGTTGGATCGATCCGAATCTTGTTCCATGCCATTTTCGCCGATTTGTTCTGATCGGTGATTTTCGCGGAACCGGTCAGTTCCCCATCGCCACGGCTGGCACGGAAGCCTTCGAGGTTCAGAGTTCCGTCCTCATAACGGACAACACCTTCGAGAACGATGCGATCCCACTTCTCGATGGTCAGCGGTTGGGTCTGGAAGTTGATATTGGCTCCAATCGAGGGTGCCCACCTCACCGCACCACCGGCGGAACCGGACGCGGAGCGCTGGCTATAGGAAGCAACCCATGCTGCTGGACCAAATAAGACGCTCTCCTGTGTAAGGTTGAGAGAAACCTCGGGGATTCGGAAGGTCGTGCCGGGGGAGATAGTGACTGGCGCGGGAAGCTTCAGCGTTCCTTTTCCATCCGCAGCGTCGATTTCGAAAGACACCACATCCACGCGCGTCGATCCGTTGGCATAGGAGAACCGCGCATTCCTCACGTGCAGCTGTTGAACCCACATTTGAGGGATACGTGTAACCTCGCCCGAGGGCTCGGGCAGAACCGGCTCAGGTGATGTGATCGTGATGCGGAGCCCGTCTGCCGAGAGGGAATTCAGCGCGAGTCCCTGCCTGCGATAGATGTTCCACGGGACGTCGGCGGTAAGCTCGTCGACTTCGACACGTACGCCTCGGTTGTCATATACAAACCCCGAGAGCGAGAACTCGAGATCAAACGGACGGACTCGCAGGTTTTTCGCGCTGAAGCCGTGGCCTGCTGCCTTCGCCAGTCCCTCGAGCTGGCGAAGGACTAGCTGTTGAACAGGAGCGCTGTGTATCAGCGCAATTGTGATCAATGCGAGCAGCAGAATAACGGCCGCGAGCCACTTCGCGAGTCGTCGCCATGTCTTGCGAGGCGCTGCCGGATTGGATCGCGTTGCCACGTTTCTTGTTTCTTATGCAAGGAAATCGGAACACAGTGCAGCTGGGAAAAGACTCGGATCACCGATGCGACAGATCTATGCGATCTTTCTCCCCTCCTCCGGTTTCACGCCGTCCTTACGGAATTCCTCAATCATCGCGTCGTTGAACTTCGGGATGTCCTCAGGTTTTCGGCTCGTAACAATGCCGCGATCTACCACGACGTCCTGGTCGACCCAGTTGCCTCCGGCATTCTGAATATCCGTTTTCAGGGAAGGCCACGATGTCATGGTGCGACCCGACGCTGCTTTTGCTTCGAGCAATGTCCACGGGCCATGACAAATGGCCGCGACCGGCTTGTGGTTTTCCACGAAATGGCGGACAAAGTTAACCGCCTCTCTGTGTATTCTCAACCGATCGGGGCTCATCACGCCGCCCGGCAGCAGCAGCGCGTCGTAATCCTGCGGGTTGACGTCAGACAACGCGCGGTCGACGACAAACTGCTTGCCCCACTTCTTTTGATTCCAGGCACGCACGGTATCCTTCGCGGGCGAGACGATATGAGTTTCTGCGCCGGCACGCTCCAGCGCTTTTCGCGGTTCCGTGAGTTCGATTTGTTCAAACCCGTCGGTCACCAGAATTGCAACCCTCTTAGTCTTCAGTGAAGCCGTCATAGTAAAGCTCCTTCTTGCTTAGACAGGTGGGGCCAGTGAGATGTTCGAGGCGACGGTGTTTGGAGGTACCTTGCCACCTGCGCCATCTCACTAGCTATTGGATAGCTTGTTCTACCGGACCGAGCCCTGCTGAACCCCGAGGGTGTCGTCGAGCTTGATCGCGCGGAGCTTGCGGTCCTGATCAGCAGCAATCACGATCGTATATGTCTTTCCCGCTTCAAGTGAAAGCTCGGGAATCTTCAGCGCAACGATTTTCTCGCCCTGCTTGCGAATCTCCAGCGTGCGGGGGCCAGGATCGACATCGGCTGAGCTGTCGTCGTTATAGTTCACTCCGTCGAGAAGGGAGTCCTTTGCACCGGAAGCAAAAACGCCGAGTTCCTCCGCGCCATCGGCGACATGTATTAGCCGAATGCGCGCTTTCCCGGCATCGGGCTGTGCAGCCGTGTCGTTAAACACGGCCATTCCAGGAGTGCCGTCAGCCTTATTAAAGCCGACAACGGTATATCGCTCTCTCGCGTTCAGGCTTTCCGAGTTTGTTACTGATGGAGCAGCGCTGCCCGCTACGCGAAGCCCGATCTCGTGCCGGTCCGCTTCCCACTCCGAATAGTCGGTGACGCGGTCACGATTTACTTCGGGAATAACTTTTGCCTCGTCCAGGTAGATATCCACGGGCTGGGTGAATGTCGTGGCGTTAACGAACCGGACCAGGGCATGCTCCTTGGCCTCCGGAGCCGCCGTCTTGTCGGTTGTATCGGGTGCCGGCGAGCACGCCAACGGCAATACGGCGATTGCGGTAATCGCAAGAACCAATCTGGCCGTAGCGAATGCCTTGAATCTCATGTGCACACCTCCATTAAACCGGTTGCACGCGGTTTTCCCCTCCGGTAAAAATCAGGAAATCCTGCCAATTCAAAGGAATATCAAGAACGCCCGGGCCCTTGGAACGCGTGGTTATGGGCAGTTTTTAGACAGCTGTGGCAGCCGTTGTCATCAGTGTACCTGTCTGTGGAATCCCGAAGCGGTTGTGGTCGGCTGCGCACTAGCGTACGGAAGGGAGAATGTGAAGCAGCTGCCCTCCCCTACTTCGCTCTCGACGGAGATGGACCCGCCATGAGCCTGAACGAGCCGCTGCGTAATCGCCAGCCCGAGCCCCGCGCCCTGGTTTCGTTCGGTCGACCGTGCCTGGTGGAACTCCTCGAACACCGGTTCCAACTGATCGGCGGGTATTCCCACACCCGTATCGCGGACCGAGATATACGCGAATGAAGCATCTCGCCTCGCGGAGATGGTTACCTGGCCCCCACGAGGCGTG
>DASTBJ010000019.1:0-2580 GCA_035712125.1 Terriglobia bacterium | reverse complement strand
TCCGACTATGGTTTCAGGCTGGTGAGTTCGCTGTTATAGTTCGATGAATCATGCTGGAAACCCAACGACTTCTATTGCGGCGCTGGAAGGACTCTGATCGAGGGCCGTTTGCGGCAATGAATGCCGATCCCCGCGTGATGGAGTTTTTCCCCGATACGTTGACGCGCGAAGAAAGCGATCAATTAATCGAGAATATCGAAGCCCACTTCGACAACCGTGGTTTCGGATTGTTCGCGACGGAATTGAAACACGGAAGTGAGTTCATCGGGTTTATCGGCCTTCACGTCGCTTCATTCCAGGCGCACTTCACGCCTTGTGTGGAGATTGGCTGGCGCATCGCCACACCCTACTGGGGAAAGGGACTGGCAACGGAAGGGTCCCAGGAAGTGATCCGTTTCGCCTTCGAGCGGTTGCGGCTTGAGAGCCTGGTTTCCTTTACGGTTCCGGAAAACGTGGCGTCACGCCGGCTCATGGAGAAGCTCGGCATGACGCACGATCCTGCTGAAGACTTCGACCACCCGAAGTTGCCGCCAGGACATCGCTTGCGACGGCATGTTCTCTACAGGCTGAGGAATCCGGCGTTTGTCAGGACCTAGCAAATTGCACGCCGGAGGCGTGCAGTGAGCATAGCCGGGGATTAAGCGAAAATCGGGGCGAGGCCAGGGCCGTTGTTTCTATTTTTTTGAGAAGTTCCCCTCCTCGGATGAGGAGGGGAGTTCGCGGGTCTGGCCGGTCTGGCCCCGATTTTCGTTGCGGGCACACCAGCTGCTATCTCAACGAGAAATTACATAGAAGGGAAATGGATACTGCCACGGGCTGACCATGCTTCGTGGCGGGACGGAACTTGAATCGTTCGACGGCGGCAGCGCAAGCTTCGTCGAGTCCATACCCGACGCTCTTTATTACTCTCTCGAACTTTACGGTTCCGTCTTCACGAAGAGTAACGGCGACCTCCACAGTCCCCGTCACCTTGGCTTCTCTGGCTTCGGGCGTGTATTCCACCGCGACCCGAGAGATCAAGACTGGTGGTCTCACTCCAGTATCCGGAGACTGAGGGGTCTGTCCCTGGGCTCCCTGCAGCGCGGCGACGGATGGTTCGGTACCGCTCGTCTGTTCCTGCAGTGACGCGAACGGTCGAGGGTTTTTTTTGGGTCGGGGCTGAGGTCCCTCGGGTGTCGTTTGCTTCTCCGGTGCGGGGCCTGTCGGCTCCCTCGATGGTGTGCCACCCGCCTCCGGAGTCGACGGGGCCTGTTGCGGTTTCGTGATAGTGAGAGCTTCAATCGGTTGTGCTGCAGGCTCTATGTGTTCCGCGAGCTTTTCCGTCGATACGTTCTTTTCCTCCGGCTTCGGCGCCCAAAGCGTCTGCCACGGCAGCAGGGTGACGATCAAGGCAATGGCCGCAATCATGGCGCCTGCGAGCGAAAGTCGCAGCAGGGGCGAACTCGACGCGGGTGTTCGTCGCTGCTGCATCATCCTTTCGAACGCCTGATCGGCCTCGGGTTTCCATCCTGACGGAGGCGACAGCCTCGCGATACTTTCTTCCACCCACTTGGTGTCGTCGTTGTTAGAAGTTCGGTTGTCCATAACGTTTTACGTACTCCTTCCGGAACGCGACCTGAGCCCGTCGCAGCAGCGTTCCAATGGATGCTTCGTTAAGCCCGAGGATCTCCGCGATCTCGTCGTAGCTCAGGCCTTCGCTTCGTAGGATGAGAAGTTCCGAATCGCGATGTTTCAACATCGCCAGCACTCCGCGGACCTGCTGCTGATCCTGGGCCGAGGTGTGAAGCTGCTCGGGGGAGGGGGCAGTACGGAGAAACGTGAACATCTTTTCAATTCGTTCCCGCCTCTGCTGACGTCGCAGTTCGTCAACGGCACGACGGATCCCTGCGCGATAAAGCCAGCCGGCAGGGTTCGTGTGTTGCGCTTTCGAATTGCCCATGAACTTCCAGAAGATGTCGGCTGCCAGCTCTTCCGCTCGACCGGGATCGTTGACGATCCGGGCGATCACGCGCGCGATTCGTCCGTAATACAGGTGGAACAGTTGTCCGGCGTCGGGGCTTCCGATGGGTGCGACGACTTCCGCAAGCGGTTGGCTTTCCGGGCTCATATCCATAAAACGACCATCGCGGCGAAAATGTGACAGAATTCTACGAGGTTCAAAAGGTCTGTCTGTGGGCGTGCCATCAAAACCTCCACTTCCCTGCTTGACAGTGAATGGCGAGGCGGCATACTTTGCACGAACAGCATGCAGACGAATGGGATAGAGAGAAAGGAGCTTCAGCGATGAGAATTCGTTGGAATTCAATCGTCACTCTGGCAGTCGTTCTTGCCGCCATGATTTTGGTGCAAGTCGTTGTTGCCGTTCAGGCCCCGGCGGGGCAGCAGGGCGGCGCAGCCGCCGGCGCGCGCGGTGGTGGAGCAGGGGGCGGCGCTGCAGCACCTGCCCAAGGTGGTGGACGCGGCGGTCGGGGAGGCGGTGGTCGCGGAGCTCAGCAGCCGGCAGTTCCTGCAGGACCGACACCAAGGCTTCCCAATGGCAAGCCCGACCTCAGTGGCCACTGGACCAACCCGTATACGGCC
>DASTBJ010000018.1:0-11932 GCA_035712125.1 Terriglobia bacterium | reverse complement strand
GGCGGAACAGGCGCAGCCTTACCTTGCCATGCTCTGGCTGATGAAACCGTCCCGACAACAGCGACGATCGCGATAAACGTCGTGAGTAATTTCAAAGAAATAGATTTTCGGTTCATGGCCCTGGATTCTTTTCCCTTGCCTTGATCGCGCTCCCGTTTGGTCAGGGCTGCGCTTTCACCGGCGCGAGGTAACGATCAAGAAAATCGAGCGCTTCCTTGATAGCGTCCACCCGGGTCACGGTGTCGTGTCCGCCATCGTATTTGACCAGGCGCTTGTCTTTCTCCGGCGTTCCGAGCGCTAAAAACAGCGGCTGCTGGCTCGTTTCGAACGGAAAACGGAAATCGTCCTTTCCGTTGAGCATGAGCGCTGGAATCCGGAACCGCGGCGCGAAATTCCAGGAGTCCACTTCAGGCTGAACCTTCTCGAAAGTTCCACCGGAAAACAACAGGGCTGCTTTAAAGCGTGGCTCAACCGCTATCAATCTCGGCCCCATGGCCGCGCCGAGGCTTACGCCCAGGTAAGCGAGCTTACTCGTGTCGATGTCATCGCGAGTCGCCAAATAATCAATCGTGCGGCCGAGATCCTTAGACCATTGCAGGTTCATTTCTGTCCATCGCGCGGGTTGCCCGAGTTGATGGAAGTACTCCGACGGACCTCGTTCCAGCGTCCCTTTGTACGCCGGCAGGATGAGCGCGCGGCCCGAACGCATGATGAATTCAATCCCCGATCCTGCTCCTCCGAGTTGCTCAACATCGCGAGCGACCAGAGTGTTCGCCCCAGGAAAATAGGTCACTATCTGGTATGGCGGCGCGGCATTCTTCGGCAAATAGAGGTGGGCAATAACGCGTTCGTTTCCATAAGCAGCCTGAAACGAGACTGTTTGTCTTTGCCAGTAGGGTGAACTGTCGTCCGTTGATTCCACCACAGGTTTGAGTTCTGTTTTGTCATACGCATGCATCCGACGGTAGATTTCGTACGCTGCATCGTCCACGGGCTTGTCCGAACGGCGATCTCTAGAGACGAATGGGACCTGCCCTGTTAGCTCCGGCGACAAAGGGGCCAGATATTTGGCGCAACGGAACCCAAAGTTGGAGGCTCTATCGAAAGGTTTTCGTGCATCGGGAAGGCTGAAGAGATAACTCTGTTCATTCCACGCGCCGCCGAGAATGTAGTAACGATCGTTGGCTGGACTCGAGGACCATTCCTTGACATTTCCCGCCATGTCATAGGTTCCAAAGAGTCCCAGGCCGCGGTATTTGCCTGCTGGAAGTGGGCCCTTCCCGTCGAAGTTGCTCAACGCCATGACTTCTGAAAAACCACCGACACCCGCTGCCCGATACCAGTGGTACGCCGTCGGAAGAGTCTTCCCCACAAACTCTGCATAGGCAACAGCTTCATACCAACTGAGACCACCAACCGGGAGATCGCCCTCTCCTTCAGGATAAGTGCCCAGTTTCCAGTTTGCAGGGCCGGGTCTCCCGGTTTGATCCCGAAATTCCATCATCGCCTGTTCCCATGTGAGGCTTTTTCCATCCTTGATGAAGGGATGTTTCCAGTAGTCCTTTCTCTCGTATCCGCCCTGATCGACGAATGCCTTGAAATCCGCATTCGTCACTTCATGTTTGTCCAGCCAGAATTCCCCAAACTCCTTGGTGGTCGTAACGGGGAACGTGGCGAATCCACCTGCTTCACGAGACACACCCGGCACCCAGACCATCCCTTCGGGCGTTTCTTCCTGAGCGGTAAGCCGCAGAGCCACGTTTGAGCCCGGTATGATCGTTACAGCTCTTTCTATTACGCTACTGCCCGGCTTCGTCGCACGCAGACGATACAACCCTGGAAGCAGTTGGTTGGACTGGACGGGCGATGTGCCCAGCGATTCCCAACGCGACAGATCACCGTCGTCTTCGTCGGCGTAATCCCGCACATAGATCTCCGCGCCCGGAGGTGTGGTTCGAATGGAGACCGGCGACCCCACCAACTGTGTCGTCATTTGCACGAGTGCCGGAACCGAGGGCGCAAGCTCCTGTGCCTGACGAAGGAGTCGGAGGGCGGCAACAGGACGTCGCTGCTCCAGCATCTGATTGATGTTTGGTATGGCTTCATTCTCGACCCATCGCGCACGTGAGATGCGCAAGTAGGTCTGGACGCCGATCCCTGCTGCCGCCAGCACGATAATAGCGACGGCAATCCTGGGCATGATCCTCCGTCGCGCCGGGATCGAGCCCACACTCTGATAACCGGCAAGTTCGCGATGCACATCCGACGCGGAGGCGTAACGGCCCTCCGGCTGTTTCGCAAGACAGCGAATCATCAATCGCTCGATATTTTCAGGAATCTCATGTCGGATTCTGCGCGGTGCTTCGGGTATCTCACGAAGGATGGCGGCGAGCGTCGACAATGTCGTGTCTCCACGAAACGGACGACGACCCGTCAACATTTCATAGAGCAACACTCCGAATGAAAAAATGTCGGATCGTGCGTCGACAGCGCGGCCTTCAGCCTGCTCGGGGGACATATAGGCAACCGTCCCCATAACCTGACCCTGCTCCGTCTGGTCGGAGATGGTGCCTGTCGGTGTTTCTGCACTCGAGCTTTCCGACCGTTTGGCCAGTCCGAAATCGAGAACTTTGACTCCGCTGGCGGTGATCATGATGTTGCCGGGTTTCAGATCCCGATGAACAATGCCCTGACTATGCGCTGCTGCCAGTGCATCCGCAATCTGAGCGGCGTAAACCAAGGCACGCTCAAGTGGCAGAGTTTCGCGTTTCAGGATGGCAGCCAGAGTTTCGCCTTCAACGTACTCCATGACGAAGTAAGGCGCGCCGTCCTTTTCTCCGATATCGTGGAGGCTGCAGATATGTGAGTGATTCAGTGCCGAAATGGCCCGCGCTTCCCGCTTGAATCGATGGCGAAAGTCCTCGCGTTGGGCAAGGTCCGCGCGAATAAGTTTGATGGCAACTGTCCTGCCGAGGCGTGTGTCACGCGCACGAAATACCTGCCCCATGCCGCCGCTTCCTACGACGGCTTCAATCTTGTAGGGTCCCAGCTCAGATCCCGACCCCAGAGTGTTCTGTTTTCCCGAGTTCATTTAGATTTGGGGCCGATTATAGCAAAGCGCAAATGCGCAAACGGCGGCATTGTTGTCGCGCTTCGGGTCGATCAGTGTCGGGTACTCAGCGCGCTGTCTTATCGATTGCTATTGACGCAGCCGGGGACTATCGTACGTCTGTTCGCTTTTTCTGATTTAATTCTCCGATTCATTCCTGGACTGTCTTCCTCGTGGGCGTCGAAAACTTCCAAGAAGAATCCTGAGGGGCTTCGTTCAAGTCCGAAAGGAGCAGGTATGTCCCACAAGAACGGCAATCGTTCTCGTTTTGATCGTCAACGGAAATCGAAAATGCATAACAGGACTCGCATTCGTGAACTCCGCAAGACCTTAAATCATAAGGAAGGCCAGTCCGTTGCAAAGTCTCCGGCTAACAAGCAGGCATGAACACTATTGAAGTCGTCGACATTTAAGCAGTGCGCATGACGGCTCAGAAGGCAATGCCATCGGAACTTCCGTGGGCTGCAATGGGCTGAGCATGAGCCAGCACCTTCTCGAACGCCTCCGCGTATTGACTCATGAGTTGGCGGCTCGCTCGCGGAAAGCCAGGAAGACGCAGCAATTCGTTATTCACCTGCGTGGTTCGCGGTAGCGCGGATGGATCGTATGACGGCTTGTTCCCCTGCGTTCGCGCAATCCTATCAAACGAGCCTTCGGTAAATAGAGGTTGCTGATGAAGCAGCGGATACCGCGGAAGGGACACGGCGCACCCTTCTGCCTGCAGGGCTTCAACGAGCTGAGGCCGCGTCAGAGCCGATAAGGCACCGCGGCAGCGGAAGACAAATTCGAAATAGACTCTTCGGATATGCGGCGGCGGAAGAAATGTTTCGAAGCCGAGCTGTTCAAGCCGGTCGGAAAGGTAGCCAAAAGCATCGTTGCGAAGGGCGTTGCGCTCCTCGAGCCGGCGCAATTGGACTCGCGCCACCGCTGCGGAAAGTGGGGCCATTCGCGTCTTGATTCCGAAGCTTGTCGCCGCATAGCGATATGCGGGTGTATCCAGTTCGCGTATTCTCTCGATATCTCCCAGACAAATGGCGCGTTCCATCAAGGTTTCGTCGTTTGTCAGAAGCATCCCGCCCTCGCCGGCCGGGGCTAGCTTGCTGCTTTGGAGACTGAAGACCGAGATGTCTCCAAGCGCACCGCAGGAGCGGTCTCGCCAGATCGCGCCCTGCGCGTGCGATGCATCTTCGACAATTTTGAGGTTGTGCCGGCGGGCCAGGGCAATCAGTTCTGTCATCTTTGCCGGCATGCCCCAAAGATGGGTGACGACGATGGCCCGTGTCCTCGACGTAATCTGACGAGCCGCATCGGATGGATCGATACCGAGGCGCTCGAATTCGCTTTCGCAGAATACCGGTATGGCGCCTAACCACAACATAGGGACGACCGACGCCCAGAATGTCGCCGAAGGAACGAGAACTTCATCGCCGGGCTGCAAACCCAGTGCGAAAAAGGCCGCGAGCAATGCCGCAGTCCCGTTGCAATGAGCAAGCGCATGACGAACCCCGAAGTACTGCCGGTAGTCCTCTTCCAGTTCACGTGTCACGCGGTGCAAAGACAGATCGCCATCGCGAAGGACCTGTATAACTGCCTGTTCATCGTCCGCCGTTAACAGCGGCCAGCGCATCGCCTCTTTTTGGTCGAGCGTCACCGCCTTTGGTCCGCCTAGAATCGCAGGTACTGTTTGAGTGGCCAGATTCATAAGACCTCCACGGGAGCGGTCGTTAAAGAGCACTCCGAGAGGACGCGGTCGTACCTTGTCTCGATCTCGTGTTGGTAGTCCTTTACGGCAGCGTACGGAGAGCGTGTGTCGTGCCCGGTCAAAAACCTTGAAGCGAGTCGTTCGAGGTGGCCGGCATTCTCATTGAAATGACCCAGTGCGCCGCGTGGAACCCACTGAGCGATGTTGCTTCGCCGTCGTAAATAATCCTCGAGGAACCAGCATCCTTCACGCGCGCACCAGTCGGCAGAGGGAACCTTTTCCTTCAAGCCTGGAAAGCTTTCCAACGTGGGAGTCGCTGACATTTCCTCGAGAATCGGAGATGCCATCGAAGGCTGGATGCTCTGCCGGACGAGACGGAGGACCGAGTCTGCAATCGGTACGCAGCCAGTCAGCTTGCCTCCATGAATAGTGATCCATGGCCGTTGAGGGTCACGATAGACGACGAACTTGCGGGAGAGACCCTGGGTTCGCCGGTATTGGTCCACAGGCATTGATCGGGGCACTGCAAGCCCGCGAACACCGCATCGGAGCGAAATGACGTCTTCCGGCCGCAAGGGCCTGGCGAAATGCTTGTCATATTCGTCCACGAGCAAATGAATGTCCGCTGCGGTGACATTGAAACCATGATGCACGTCCGAAGTGAGCGTCTCTGTTGGCCCCCAAACGGATATTGGTCCCCAGGGAATCAGCGCGTAACAGTCCTGGTCGGCCTTCTCGATAATCAGTGGCGTGACATGAGACGGATCGCGGCGAAGGCCGATGAACACGCCCTTGCTCAGGACATGCTTGCAGGGTGTCTCCACGCCGAAGTTCTCATTGATCGAATCTGCCCAGACGCCGGCCGCGTTGACGACGATCTTTGCTTTTATCGAACAGGATCGTTTGAGGATTCTGTCTTCGAATTCGAGTCTCCACTGGCTGCTAGGAGAGTCAAAGTGACCATCTCGGAGCTGGCAATAGTTCAGAGCCGGATTCTCGATATCGCGTGCACGAAGTATCCACTGCATGACGAATCGAGCATCGGAGTCCGGCAAATATGCTTCTTCATACTCAAAGCAATTTCTGCGGATCTCTCTCAAGAGGGGCGCCTCGCTGAATTGCTCCGGAGCTCGAGGCCGTGATCGGCGGAAACCGCCTAAAAGCCAGTAGAGGTACAACGCGGATTGCACGAGCACGCGATTTCCAGCACGCGGATTGGGGACGATATATCGAAAGGTCCTCGGCTGAGCACAATCGCGCATGCCGCGAATCAGCGCCTCACGGGCGGTACAGAGTCGGAAGACAGTTGGGATGTCGAAGCTGCGGAGGTAGGCGAGCCCGCCCCAAAGCATCATGGCGGATGCCTGGCTTGTTCCTCCTGAGAAGTCCGATTTGTCGGCCAGCAGAACACGGAAGCCTTTTTGTCGAAGCTGATGAAACAGACAGGCACCAGTGACGCCGGCTCCAATAACGACGACGTCAAACACTTCACTCTGGGCGGCATCGCTTTCGGCGTATCGGTATTTGAATGCCGTTGAAGTCATAGAGGTCACCTCCCAGGCAGATCATAGGGTGGCGAATATGGACAGGGAGGTTTTCGTGTGATGGTTTTTGAGCTGTCCTATTCGTGGATGCTGAAACTTGAATGCCGGTCCCGTTGATCCAACCCCGCAATTTCAAGCCCGGCGGAAAACTGGCGCTGATTTTAAAGCCTGATTTTAAAGCCTGATTTTAAAGCCTGTACCCTCGCCAGCACCGTGGCTAGAATGACTCTGATGAATGTCCGTCAGAACATCACGTCCCGACTCTTCCGAAGCTTTCCGGAGGAAGAACGAGCAGAACGCGAATATTGGGAATCCCTGAGTGCGGCTGCGCGTATGGATATGATGTGGCAATTGGCGATAGACGCCTGGTCATTTACGGGAGAACCCGTTGCTGAATCCCGACTTCCACGACATATTGTCCACGTTTATCGACGCAAGGGTTGATTTCCTTGTCGTTGGCGGATATGCGATGGCGGCACATCGGCTACCACGAGCGACGAAGGATCTCGATCTCTGGGTTCGGCCCTCGGCGGCCAATGCCCTGCGTATCCTGCAGGCGCTCGATACGTTTGGGGCGCCCCGTCAGGGACTGACTGCCGCGGACTTGGAAACAGAAGGTACCATCTACCAGGTTGGAGTCCCCCCAAACCGTGTCGACGTGATTACGACCGTCGAAGGCGTCCTGTTTGAAGACGCGTGGCGCAATCGTACAGAGATCGAATTAGAAGGCCTACGCATTCCCGTGATCGGCCGGGCTCATCTCATCCTGAACAAGCGTACCGTCGGCCGACCTCAAGATCTTCTAGACGCCGATCTGCTTGAATCTTCGGGATAGCTCACCGTCTCAGCGTTTGGGGAAGGGTGAACGGTCGAGGTTCGAATCGTCTGCCCCCGCTATTCGAGTATGTTGATTCCCTTCAAGCCGAAATGGGATGCGGCTCCGAGCAGGCGGGTGTCGTTCGAGAAAATTTCTTTGAAGCCGTTTTCCACGGCGCAGGACAGATGGAGTGAATCTGCCGCTCGGAGGTAGACCGAGCGAGGAAACGCCTCGTAGGCCTTAACTGCACGGGCGATAACTGCGGGCGAAAGGGGCAGCCAGGCGAAAGCACCAGCAGCGGAATCTCGTTCGAACTCCGCGACGACTGTTGCGAATTCCAACTGGGTAACAACGCTTTCTCTGAATTTCCGGTGAAAGGCAGCGATAGCTTCAGCATGACCATGAACGCAGCAGGCAATATTGTCTGTTTGCGCCAGTTTTCGGACTGCTTCCCATCCCGCGTCCCGTGAGTGCAATCGAACGACGTAGCTGGTATCGAAGTAGAGCATCAGCCTCGGTCGTTGCGATCTTCGGAAATAGCAGCCGTGCTGTCTGTACCGCTTCCCATCTTGCCGCTGTCATCGAGCTTCCTGAAACGCGGCGACCGCTTGCGCCGGGCAAAGTAAGGCTCTTCTGCCGGATGGGTTCCAGGAATAATCTTGGCGATCGGCTGACCATTGTCAGTGATGAGGATCTCCCCATGACGCGCCACCTCTCGAACCCACCGCCCGGTCCGGGCATGCAATTCCCGAATAGTAATGGTCTTCATGTGTCACAGCGTGACACGGCTGACGGTCTTCAGTCAAACAGGATGACACTCCCGTCAGCGCGCCTATCCCCAGCGTCGTTCTTAAACGGGGTGGAAGACTTGAAGGCGCGCGTCACGGGAAAGTAGTTGTATGATCCTCAGAACAAACCGAGGCTTCCAGAAAGGCGGATCACTTTATGGATGAGCAGACCAGGTCTTCATCGATGGATCGCCGAACGTTCGCCAAGACTGTAACTTCTGCCGGAATCGGCATGGCTCTGGGCACCGAAGCCGCCTTCGCACAGGACCCTGTCGCCGCGGGCCGACGGAAACGTTATGCCCTGGTGGGCACCGGCGGACGTTCCAGCATGTACCGCACCGCTATTCTAGGCACGTACCGCGAACACGCCGAACTTGTTGGCCTGGCCGACAAGAACCCCGGCCGGCTCAAACTGGCCGTGGATGATGCCGCGCGGAACAATGTCACCGTCCCGGGATATGCCCACACCGATTTCGACAAGATGATCCGCGAGACGCGCCCCGACGCCGTGATCGTTACGACGGTGGATGGGTTCCACCACGAGTACATCGTCCGCGCCATGGAACTGGGCTGCGACGCCATCACCGAAAAGCCGATGACAACGACGGCCGAAAAATGCCAGCAGATCCTCGACGCAAAGAAGCGCACCGGCAAGAACGTCCGCGTCACGTTCAATTACCGCTACGCGCCGCCGCGGACGCAGGTGAAGGAACTGCTCATGGCCGGCGAGATCGGCGACATCCTCTCGGTGGATTTCCATTGGCTGCTCAATACGCAGCACGGCGCCGATTATTTCCGCCGCTGGCACAGCAACAAGGTCAACTCCGGCGGCTTGATGGTCCACAAGGCCACGCATCATTTTGATCTGGTCAATTGGTGGCTGGGGGCCAATCCTGCTTCCGTCTTCGCTACGGGCAAGCGCGAGTTCTATACGCCGTCGATGGCAAAGAGGCTTGGCCTGAACAGCCATCACGAGCGCTGCCTGACCTGCGACGAGAAGAGCAAGTGCACGTTCTATCTGGACCTGAATCAGGGCAGCAACAAGTCGCTCTATCTGGACCAGGAGCGATACGACGGCTATTTCCGTGATCGTTGCGTCTTCCGTCCGGACATCGACATCGAGGACACCATGAATGTGCTCGTTCATTACGATACCGGCGCGACGATGAGCTATTCGCTCAATGCGTTCAATGCCTGGGAAGGGTATGTGATCGCATTCAACGGCACGAAGGGCCGACTCGAGCATTCGATCGTCGAGAGCGGCGCGGTTTTCAGCCCGTCGGATGTAGTGGGCGCTGCCGTTGCCGGCGGTGTAAGCACGCGAATCATCCCAATGCGTGGCACCGCGCGGTCAGTCAGGCCCTGGACGGGCGAAGGCGGCCACGGCGGCGGCGACGTCATCATGCTCAACCAGATTTTCCTGCCCAATCCGGAGCCCGACAAGTTCGTCCGCGCTTCGGACGAACGCGGTGGAGCGATGTCGATCCTTGTAGGTGTGGCCGCGAACAAGTGCTTCGAAACGAAACAACCGACTTCGATCGCAAGCCTCGTGAAAGGATTGACAAGTCCCAATTTTGCCCCCATGCCCAGGAGCACAGAGCCCGTACCCATGCCCCGCCGGGGCTAGGCATTAATTCGGGCATTAATTCGGGACGTGCACCAACTACTCCAACCGGACGATCAACCTCCGGCTGGAGCCGGCTTACTCCCCGCTCTCGCCGTCTTCAGTATGCATAACGACATCACCAACGCCCGTGAGGAACCAATCCAGACCACTGCTACCGATGAGCACGTCCTTGTCTTCGTCGTCGCTGACGGTGGTCTCATTGAGTAAGGCGCGGAGCCTTGTGACCCGCACGGCGTACTCGTCGACCCTTGAGTTCCACCCATCCAGGAGGGCGCAAAGAACCAGAGCGTCTCGGTCGTTGGCGAGGACGCCGCCGATCAGAATGTCGTCGCCCGCGCCATCGATAAGGCGATCCGTGCCGGCGCCGCCGATAAGGATGCTTCTGCCGGTGCCGCTAATCAGCAAGTCGTTGCCGTCCCCGCCCAGCAGAATGCTGGCGCCGATGCCGGTCTTTAGACGATCGTTGCCGGCGTCGCCGTAGAACCACGCATCCAACGCAACCGACGCGTCGGCCTCGATGTCGTCGTCGCCCGCCTGGCCGTAGGCGATGATATGACCGGTCGGGTTGAAAACACCTTCCAACACGCCGTTGATGAAGACCGCGATGTCGCCGGCATTATTCAGCCGGTCGAAGACGATGGAGTCGCTGTCAGTGGTGCCGCCGACCACGAGCGCCGTCTGACCGGAGTCGCACGGGTCGGCTTGAATCGCCACTGCCGTGATCGTGACGTCTTTAGTGACCGAGGTCAGGCCACCGTCGTCGTCAAGGATGCTGAGAGTGAGCGTATACACGCCGCTGGTCGTGTAAATATGGGAAGGCGGAGTTAAGGCATTCGGATCGGCAGTGGAATGGAAGCCGATAACGGTACCGTCGCCGAAATCCCAACTCACCTGGTGAGTGTCGAGAGACCCGACGTCGCTGAACGAGCCTGAGAAGTCCAGGGACTGGCCACGCACGCCGCTGGAAGGACCGCTGACGGCGGCGACCGGCGCGACGTTGTTGACCGTAAGGTTAACGCCTCCCAAACCCGAGCCGGCGTGGTTATCGGTCACCGTAACGCTGACAGGGTACACATCAGAGAGAGTGCCGGTCGGGTTGTCGTCCAGATACTGGTGCGTGGCGCTGAAGGTCAACACGCCGGCGGCCAGGGTCAACGTTGTGCTGCCCTCGCCGGAGCCCCAGCTGATGACCACGGTGTGCGTATCCAGGACGTCCGGGTCGCTGAACGTGCCGCTGACCGTGGCTGTGTCGTTCTCGTTGATCGTTGACGTGGTCACATTCGTAACTACCGGACTGAAGTTCTTGGTGAGGAAATACTCGCCCTTGGTGCCGCCCTCGCCGCCGACGCGCACTTTGTAGGTGGCCCCCGGCGTGAGGCCGGTAACCACGATGGACTCGTTGCGTCCATCGGGCATGGCAACTCCGCTGGCTACCAGCGTGGTACCGGTGCTGTCGTAGAGTTCGAGCCTCGGGTTAAACGTGTTGATGGGTTGCCCGGGGCCGTCGCCCGGTGTGCTCGTCTCCAGGCGCAGAGTGTTGCCGGTGTTCGGTACGGTGATCGCGTACCAGTCGTCGTTCCCCGTGACGACGAGGGCGAGGCCCGTCACGTCCGCAGTCCCCGACACACCAATGCCGGTCGTCCCAACCAGAGTGCTCGCTCCGGTCGCCGGATTGATGCGAAAGATCTTGAACTCGTCGGGGCCAGTGCCTCCTCCATAAAGCAACCCGTCAGGCCCCACTTCGAGACTACCCGCTCGGAATCCGGCCGGTCCGACCAGCGTGGCGGCCCCGGTCGTCAGATTCAGTCGCAGGAGGTTCCCGGTCAACCCGCCGGTAATGCCGTACATGATTCCAGTTGACGGGTCGAACGCCAAACCCGCGATGGGGCCGAAGCCGGTCGAACCGATGATGGTGGACGTCCCCGTGAAGGGGTTGAGCGTCCGAAGAGTGGAAAACCCTCCCGGTCCAGTAATTGCTGTCGCGTACAGTGTGGAGCCCACCCATTCCATTCCGGTGAACGAGGCCCCGTTGCTGATGATGGAGCCAATGCCCGCGCCGGTGCTGATGTTGAATTCCTGGCCGGAGAACCCACCGTCAGGCACCTGGGCAAAGGCGCGGCCGGTAGTGTTGTCCACCTCAATCTCGGTTGTTTGGATCGGCAGGTTGCCCACAAGAGTCCCTGCACCAGTACTCAGGTTGATTGTGAATAGCTGGCCTGCTCTGGTTGAGCCGTATAGGATCGGGGAGCCGCCGCCGACAGCATAGCCCAGTGCACCCTGGTTCCCGTCGAGGCTCTGAGCCGAGGCTGCCGTGCTGTTGTTTTCCCTGTCTAACTCGGCGTTCC
>DASTBJ010000017.1:0-8139 GCA_035712125.1 Terriglobia bacterium | reverse complement strand
GCTTTCATGATCTCGAACTGTCCGGAATCTAACGAGATCTGGTAGAGAAATATTGCAGCAAAGACGACATAACCAATCGGTAACAGTCCGAACGCGGAGCCATAGATGAATGAGGTCAGCGCGAGGGGTATCGGCATTCCGGCGAAAAAGATCGCTACCAGGAGGGCTGTCAGCGCGCCACCCCCCGCGGCTGCGGGCGCGGACGTCTGCTTGACGGCCAACATATATAGAAGAACGATGACAGGCAGCGCTGCTACGAGCGCCGACAAAAACCAATTCCCTAACGGGTCGTAACTTTGTGACCAGATTTGCATAGTCCGGAAACGATACAGATGGCGGCAAACCCGTGCAAGTGGAAAGGAAAGAACGGAATCAGAAGCGGAGGGCCTTGTTCATCGTTCAATTGTCGAGCGATGAACAAGGCCCGAAATCTTCCTACGAAATCTCTATTTGCACACGAAATTCGCGGCGTCATTCACATCGCCGCTGCCTTTGTACGTTGCCACCTGGGGGTGAGGGCACAACGGCCGTGTCATCGGGGTTCCGCCATTGTTTCCGCTTCCAATGATGAATGCCGGCGCTTCTCCCTTCTCGCGCCAGGTTTCCAGTGCGCTCATCCAGTTGATCTGATTTGGTCCCGCACCGCCACTGCAATGACCCATTCCCGGAACCATAAACAGACGCATCCAGTTGTCCTGGCTTCTGCCCATCTTCGCCAGAACGCTGTTGTAATAGATGATCGTGTGTTCAGCTTGAATCGCTGGATCCGCCCACCCGTGATACATCATCAGCTTTCCGCCGCGCTCCTTGAACTTGGTCATGTCGGGATCATAGGCGTCGATGTAGCCGATGGTTTTTCTCGCCAGAGCGGGATCCGTCTCGACATTGAAGGTTTTCCAATCCCAGTTCGCATCATTGTGAGCAAGGCGATAAGTGTCGAGCTGCAGATTCCCCGGCGCAGTGCCGCCTCGCATAACGTTGTAAGCGGATTCGCCGCCATACGGATAGCCCGGGAAAATCAGTTCACCTTTGGACGTTCTTAGAGGCTGATAAAGTCGCTTTGCTGTCGTGACCTGTTTGGGCGTCAGGCAATCCGCCGCATCCGCGGCTTTGCACTGCAACACCGCAGGGTCAAACTTACAGGACATTGGGTTGGTGATGAGACTGTCTTTGACTCCATCAAGTGCATCACAGGCATTCATCACCGCCTGCGCCAGGACAGTTTGTTTTGCCTGGGGAATGTATCCTTCCGGGTCCTGGTAAATATCTCTCATTCGTGCGATGTCGGCTGCATGCATGTACGTGTGCTCGTTGGCGGGAGCACCGGCAAGAATTGCATCGAAGTCTTCGGGCCAGCGCTGTGCCGCCATCAACCCCTGACGTCCACCCGTTGAGCATCCGTTGTAGTAGGAAAGTCGTGGCCCCTGGTCGTAGAACGCCTTGATGAGCGCTTTCGACTGCACCGTCATTTCGTGCATGGCCCGGTCCGCAAAATCCCTGAGTTTTTCCGGATGTCCCAGCGCGAATGTGCCATTCGCGCCTTCGTGGCCCGTGTCATTACCAGCCGTGGCGTACCCTGCGCGCAGTGCGGCCGGCATAGCCGTCGTCAGGCCCTGAATCGATCCTGCCCATCCGCCGTTTCCGACCGCCTGAAATTTCCCATTCCATTTGTCAGCAGGTGGCAGCCAGAGCTGCATGTTGATCACGGAGTCGGCAGATGGCTTCAGGACCGCGACAACGCGGCAATGTGCCGGCAGGATCGCGGGTGGACCGCCGCCGCGCCCGCCTCCTGCAGCGCCACCGTCTCCGCGTGCTGGAGCCTGTTGGCCTGTGGCAGTTGCTGCGGGTTCGCCGCCGCGTGCACCGTCTCCACGATTCCCACCACCTCCCCCCCGCGCGCCACCGGCGGGTTGCTGCGGTCCTTCAGGCACGAACTCCGACGAGGTGATCGTCGTGTTCGGCAGCGAAATCGCCTTGAGACCTTCACAGGGTGTTGCGGCAACCGTTGCTGCCGCCATGACTGCAAGCGTCAATGCTCCGATCATTAAATGTCCTCCGCTATCGAGATATCGTGCCCGGTGCCGGCTCTTTGCAGGCCCAGTTCGCGCCGTTTTTCAAATCGCCGCTGCCTTTGTATTCCGCATATTGAGGATAAGGGCAAAGCGGACGGGTCATGCCTTGCGCTCCGGTTCCCATGATTTGAGTAGGAGCGACACCTTTTTCAACCCAGTTTTCAAGAGTCGTGATGGTGTCCAGCGTGTTAACGCCTGGCCCACCTCCACAGTGACCCATCCCTGGAACCATGAAGAGACGCATCCAGTTGCTCTGATTCTTTCCCATCTTCTGGAGGACGCGGTCGTAGTACCAAATGGTTGTTTCCGGCGTGATTCCCGTATCGGACCACCCGTGATACAGAAGCAGTTTCCCGCCGCTTCCTTTGAACCTGCCGAGATCAGGATCGACCGCGTCGACATAGCCGATCGCCTTGTCCATGACGGGCATGTCCTTATCGAGATCGAACTTTTGCCAGTCGTAATTCGGGTCGTTGTAGGTGATGCGGACCAGGTCGAACGTGCCGCCCGGTGACTGATTCGTTCCGCGCTGCGCGCCGATCGGATTGCCCAGCGCCTGCCCGGAGAAGATCATCTCGCCCTTCGAGTTCTTCACGCCCGTGTAGAACGTATCGACAGTTTTCATCTGCGCAGGTGTGAGGCAGGTGTTGTCATCTTTGCCGGCGGGGCAGAGCAACTTGGAGAAATCCACTTTGCACTGGCGGGGATTGTTCAAAAATCCTTCCTTCAGCGTGTCGCAGGTCGACGTGACCAGCTGATTGACCAGTGATGCCTTTTCCGCGGAGACATTGCCTTCCGGATGGCGCGACAACTCGATACTGCGGGCAATGCCGGCTGTCCACATGTGAATGTGCCGGTTTGCCAGCGCGCCCGCAATGATGCCGTCATAGTCATCGGGATAGCGCTGCGCTTCCATAACCGCCATGCGCCCCCCTGTGGAGCATCCCTTGAAGTAGGAATACCTGGGGTTCCGGTCGTAGTAGTCCTTGATGAGCTGTTTGGCCTTCACGGTCATCTCGTGTGTCGCGCGGTACGCGAAGTCCACAAGCTTTTCCGGGTGGCCAATCGCCCAGGCACCTCCGGTTTCCTGGTGACCGGTGTCAGTTCCCGCAGTGGCATATCCGAGGCGCAATGCTTGAGGCATGTCCCCTGTTCGTCCCTGTATTGATCCGGCGAACCCGCCATTGCCAACGCCCATGAACTTTCCGTTCCAGTTCGTGATCGGGAGCCAGAGCTCCATCTTAATGAGGGAATCGGAAGTGGGTGTTAGATCCAGAAGCACGCGGCAATGCGCGGGGATATTCGCAGGCGGTGATGCCGCGCCGCGTGTTCCGCCCCCAGGTTGTGGTGCCTGGGGCACGTTCTCAACCGCAGGAGTCTGACCTTCTCCGCGCGCTCCGCCTCGGGCTGCTCCGGCCCCGCCGCGTGCTCCACGCCCTCCACCGCCACCACCCCGTGCGGGCGGTGGTCCCTCGGGGACAATGACGGAACTCGTGATCGTCGCGTTTGTCAGTTTGATGGTGGTCAGTTTCTCGCAAGGCGTCGCGGCTGCGGCGCCCAGGAGCACGAGCGTTGCGCTCACTAGCATAGATGCCTCCTCTTGAAAAGGGCGCTAATTCCCCGTGAAAGGGCCTGAAGCTATCACACAAGTTCAGCTTGATCCACTGATATGACTTGGCATAAGGTTACGGGGAAAAACGAGGGATGGAATCGTACGCTAGATAACTCTGCGCCTCGGGGCGCCCCTAAGTTTCCTATTATGGAAGGACGGTAACCTATGCCCAATTACAGACTGACAGTAAACGGGAGGCAGCAGACGGTGGATGTGCCGGCAGACATGCCGTTGCTCTGGGTCCTGCGCGATACTCTCAATCTGAAAGGCACGAAGTTCGGGTGCGGCGTCGGTGCCTGCGGCGCGTGCACGGTGCACATTAACAATGAGGCAAGGCGGTCCTGCGTGACGCAAGTTTCAAACGTCAACCAGGCCATCACTACGATCGAAGGTTTGTCGAACGATGGAAGCCACCCGTTGCAAAGAGCCTGGATGGAACTCGACGTACCGCAGTGCGGATACTGCCAGGCCGGACAGCTGATGTCTGCAGCAGCACTCCTGAGACGAACTTCTCGACCCTCGGATGCAGAAATCAACACCGCAATGACCGGCAACGTTTGCCGCTGCGGAACCTACCTCAGAATTCGCGAAGCGATTCACCTGGCCGCCAATGGCGGGAGAAGGGCATAAGGGGGCGCCATGAAAAAAACACCTAACATCAAGCAACTCGATCGTCGTTCCTTCCTGCAGGTCACTGCTCTTGCCGGTGGCGGCATGATGATTGGCCTGTACGCTCCCAAAGCCCTGTCACAGGGTCGCGGTGGTCCCGGCGGACCCGCAGCAGCGCCAGTTCCGAGCAACTTCATCACGATCAATCCGAACAATACCTTTACGGTCATCGCGAAGAATCCCGAAACAGGTCAGGGCATCCGCAATGCGCTGCCAATGATCATCGCGGATGAGCTCGATGTGGATTGGAACCAGGTAACGGTCCAGCAGGCTGATCGCGATCAGGCGAAGTATGGTCAGCAGATCGAAGGCGGTAGCACGGCCATTCCATCGAACTACACCCCGATGCGCCAAATCGGCGCCGCCGGCCGAGCTCTTGTTCTGGCTGCAGCTGCCGACAACTGGAGCGTCCCGGTAACGGAACTAACGACAGCTTCGGGTGTGGTGCGGCACGCCGCTTCGAACAGGACGGCGACTTACGGATCGCTTGCCGCGAAGGCCGCAACGATGCCGGTTCCTGCCACCATCCCTCTGAAGGACCCGAAGGACTTCAAGATCATCGGAAAGCCGCTTCCCGGTGTGGACAACCTTGCGATCGTGACCGGCAAGCCGGCGTTCAGCGTCGATGTGAATCCTCCCGGTATGCTGCATGCCATATTCGAAAAGTGCCCGGTCTTCGGCGGTCGCGTCGTCAACGCGAACATCGATGAAATCAAGAAACTGCCCGGTATCCGTCACGCATTCATCGTGACGCCGCCGGCTCCTCCTGCGGCTCCCGCGGGTGCGCCCGCGGCTGGTGGCCGTGGCGGCGGTGGCGGAGGCGTGAACATTCCCTCCGGTGTTGCCATCGTGGCCGACAACTGGTGGCTGGCTCAGAATGCGCGAAAGAGCCTGAAGATCACGTGGGATGAAGGTGCTACAGCAACACAAAGCACTGCTGGGTACACTGCCATGGCAAAACAGTTGAAGGCTACTGCGGACCAGACACCTGCGGCCGCAGCAGCTCCCGCGGCTGCACCGGCGCCGGGCGGTCGTGGAGGCCCGCAGATTGCTGCTGTCGGCGATGTCGAAGCTGCATTCAAAGCCCCCGGTAATAAGGTTGTTGAGCAGGAGTATTACTTCCCACTCCTGGCCCATGCGCCTCTGGAACCCCAGAACTCCACTGCCCATTATCAAAACGGCAAACTGGAAATCTGGTCGCCCAGCCAGATTCCCCAAGTCGATCCCGTGGGCGCTGCGGCGGGCACAACCGGAGCCAACGTCACCATGCACCTGGTTCGTGCGGGCGGTGGTTTCGGGCGTCGCCTTCAGAGCGAGTACGATTTGGAAGTTTCACGAATCGCTCGCCTCGTTGCGGACGAAAGAGCGGCGGCAGGCCAACCCAGCGTTCCCGTGAAGCTCCTCTGGTCGCGCGAAGACGACATGCATTTCGACAATTACCGGCCAGGCGCCTATCACTACTTCAAAGGTGCTGTCGATGCATCGGGCAAGCTCGTGGCATTTAAGGATTTCGTGGGTGCGTTCCCGAACACGGGCAGCGGCACTCCGATTCCGTCCAACGAGTTCCCCCGCGGGTTTGTGCCGAACTTCCTGGTTACCTCCGGCAACATCACTCCGTTCAACGTTCCAACCGGCGCACTGCGCGCACCTGGAACGAACGGGACAACGTTTGCGATGCAGTCGATCATTGACGAACTCGCGATCGCAGCCAACAAGGATCCGTTGCAGTTCCGACTGGACGTTCTCAGAAGTCCCGAGGGCGCTGCAGGCGGTGGCTTCAGCGCGGCTCGCGCCATCGGAGTCGTCGAGAAAGTCCGTGACATGTCGAACTGGGCCACACGTCGCGCCGGTTTGCCGCGAGGCACGGGCATGGGCGTCGCCTTCCAGTTCGCGCACGCTGGCTACGTCGCCTACGTGGTCGAAGTGGCTGTCGATAACAATAAGCGAATCAAGATCAACAAGGCCTGGGCTGCGGTCGACATCGGCCGACAGATTGTCAACCCCAGCATGGCGAAGAACCTCGTCGAAGGCGGTTTCATCGAAGGCATGAGCCACATCATGCACTGGGAAATCACAATCGATAAGGGCCGAGTCGTGCAGAATAACTTCACCGAATTCCAGCCCACGCGCATGCAGCAGGTAGCGCGGAACCTGGTCGAGGTGGAATTCGTTCTGTCCGACAATAACCCGACCGGTCTTGGTGAGCCGTCGTTGCCGCCAGCAGTCCCGGCAATCACGAACGCGATCTTCGCCGCCAGTGGCGTGCGGATCCGCTCACTGCCTCTCGTCCATGCCGGCTACAGCTGGGCGACATAGGATAGGGAGAGTTTGCTAAGTTAGAAGAGGCGCAGGGAAAATAAACTTTCCTGCGCCTTTTTTTATACATTTATGAACTTCAAGAAACTGATCGCTACCCTGCTTTTATGCATTTCACTATCTGCGTGTGGCCCGAGGGGTCCGAAAATCTCTGTTTCTCCCGAACGTCTCCAGCATAAGGGCTGGGTGATGATGACCGGCGAGGGATTCACGCCAAGCTCCAACATCGAGTCGCATTTACGCAGACCTGACGGCACCGAGTTTCCTGTGCTGCCGATGCGGACAGACGATAAGGGCGGGTTCACGCACGAGATCGATACGCTGCTCCTGGCGCCGGGAACGCATGAGCTGTGGGTGCTCGACAATGCGACGAGTGCGACGTCGAACGTGGCGAAGTTTGAGGTTACGCTTGCGCCGCCGGATCCTTCGAAGCCATAACAACGGCGAGTATCACGGAAAGATCCCCAGCTGTTCATAGGTCGTCGCGACACGCTCGATCGCAATGATGAACGCGGCCACCCGCATGCTGTCCTTCGGCGCTCTGGCGAGGTGGACGCTGCGGACCTCCCTGTAAGCATGGACCATGGTCTCTTCGAGGCCCGAATTTACGAGGTCGAGTTCATCGGGGCCATGCGCAAGAAATTTGCGATCCGCAGGGGAGAACGGCTTTCCAATAAGGCTCTCGATTGAGGAGACCAGTTTCTGATTTCGGATTTCTTCGAGATGCTTCTGGAGTCGTCCGAACCTCATGTGTGAAAGATTCTTTCCCCATTCGAAATAGGAAACGGTCACTCCACCGGCGTTCAGGAAAACATCCGGGATGATCATGACGCCGCGTTCGTGAAGCGCCTTCTCAGCGCCGGGTGTTGTTGGGCCATTTGCGCCTTCCGCGAGAACTTTGGCGCGGATGCGATGACAGTTTTCGAGAGTCACCTGATTCTCGAGAGCAGCCGGAACCAGGATGTCGCAATCCGTATCCCAGATGGCGTCCGCGGGGAGGGTCTGGCCACCCGGGAAGTCCTTGACGGAACCCGTCGCCTTGCGATGGTTATCCAGATCCTGAATATTCAGCCCGGATGGATTCACCACGCAGGCGTCCCATTCCCCCATCGCGACGATCCTGCAGCCGTCTTCCTGTGACAGAAACAGCGCGGCGTGGTAACCCACGTTGCCGAATCCCTGAATGGCCACTCTCTTACCGTCAAGACCAGTGGAGAGTCCAAGCCGCTCACAATCCTCGTTAAACCGAAACGCTTCACGAATGCCGAACTGGACACCACGCCCGGTCGCCTCGCGACGTCCGGGAATTCCGCCCTGCGCCAGCGGCTTTCCGGTCACGCACGCGAGGTTGTCTATCCCGCCTGGAAAAAAGGCGTCGTAGGTATCCGCCATCCAGGCCATTTCCCGCTCACCGGTTCCGACGTCCGGCCCTGGAACGTTTTCGCCGGGTCCGATGAACTCCTTCTTGAT
>DASTBJ010000016.1:0-27911 GCA_035712125.1 Terriglobia bacterium | reverse complement strand
CATCGATATCCGTTCCTCCTGGTAGACCGTGTCCTTGAAGTCGAAGGCGACCGGCGAATCGTTGCTCTAAAGAACGTTTCCATTAACGAGCCTTTCTTCCAGGGCCACTTCCCGGACGCGCCAGTAATGCCCGGTGTTCTGACAATCGAGGCCATGGCGCAGACCGGTGCCATTCTTGGCCTGCTGCACAGCAAGCCGGAAGACGTGAAGGGTGCGGTTGTCTATTTCATGGGTATCGATGAGGCGCGGTTTCGTCGTCCGATTGTTCCGGGGGACCAATTGCGAATCGTGATGGAAGTTCTCCGCCGGAAGGCAGTCGTATGGAAAATGCGTGGTCAGGTCTGGGTGGGCGAAGAACTGGCCGCGGAGGCAACGCTGCTTTCCTCCATAGGAAATCAACCGTAATGCCGGACCGTGTTCCATGATTCATGACTCTGCGGTTGTTCATCCCCAGGCGCGTATTGGGGAGGGCGTACAAATAGGACCCTTTTGCCGGATCGGGGAGAGGGTAGTCCTCGGTGACCGCTGCGTGCTCGACTCCCATGTCGTGATCGAAGGTCCAACGACGATCGACAGCGATAACCGGTTTTTCCCGTTTTGTGTCATCGGTGTTCAGCCTCAGGATCTCAAGTTTCGTGACGAAGAGACAGTTCTGACAATTGGTCCGCGGAACACGTTTCGGGAATATGTGAACGTTCATCGCGGCACAAAGGGCGGGGGCGGGCACACGCGTATCGGAGCGCACAACTTTCTCATGGTTGCAGCGCACGTCGGTCACGATTGCGTCATCGGGAACGAGATCATCATGGCGAATGCTGCGACTCTCGCCGGACACGTCACTGTCGAAGATCACGCGACGATTGGCGCGTATTCCGGTGTCCACCAATTCTGCCGGGTCGGGACATACGCCTATGTGGGCGGCTATTCGGTCATCACCAAAGATGTCCTTCCGTACTCGAAGACCGTCAGCGAACGAAATACGCAAGCCTACGGGCCCAACACCATCGGGCTTGAAAGAAAGGGATTCACTGCGGAGCAAATTGCGAATATCAAGTCCGCATTTCGACTGCTTCTGCAATCGAAGCTGAACACCTCACAGGCCGTTGAGAGAATTCGGCAGAACAGTCCTGCGCCCGAGGTTGAGGTGCTGCTCCGGTTTATTGAGACATCCGAACGTGGCGTCACAAAGTAGATATGGGTTGATTGCCGGCAACGGGCGTTTCCCGTTCCTTGTGCTCGAGGCCGCGCGGTCCCAGGGCATTGAAATGGTCGTCGCCGCGATCAAGGAGGAAACGTTTCCAGAGATCGAGCGTCACGCCAAAACCGTTCATTGGCTGTCGCTGGGCCAGCTTGGAAAGCTGATCAAGACGTTCAAGGCTGAGGGCGTCAACCGCGCCATCATGGCCGGGCAGGTAAAACACAAGCAGATCTTCAGTGGTATTCTGCCGGACCTGAAAATGATGCAGGTTCTCGCAAGTCTGGCGACCCGTAACACCGATTCCCTTATTGGTGCGGTGACCCGCGTCCTCGAAGCCGAAGGTATCCAGCTCCTCGAATCGACGGCTTTTCTCGCACCGCTGTTGCCGCCACCGGGTGTCCTTACATCGCGGGCGCCTTCAGATGACGAAAAGAAGGACCTCGACTACGGGTACAAGCTGGCTCGCGAGCTTGGACGACTGGACGTGGGGCAAACCGTCGTTATCGCCGATGCGGCCTGTGTTGCTGTAGAGGCGATGGAAGGCACCGACGCCGTCATCGACCGGGCTGCCAGCCTCGTCAACGGACGTCCGCTGCGCGTTGTGAAGCTCGCGAAGCCAAACCAGGATTTGCGGTTCGATGTCCCGGTAATCGGTCTTCCCACCGTTGAAGTGCTAAAGCGCTCGGGCGTAACGGCCATGTCGATCGAGGCACGCAAGACATTAATGATCGATCGCGATGAGCTCCTGCGAGAAGCGAATACTCTCGGGATCGTCATTGTGGCCGTGGAGTAGGAAAAAGAGTTATCAGGTATGAAGGTTGGTGTCGTCGGAGTTGGTCATCTTGGAAAGCACCACGCGCGCCTTTACGCGGACATGCCTGGTGTGGAGTTGGTCGGAATCGTTGACATTCTGCCCGATCGCGCTGCCGAGGTTGCGCAGACACACCGCACGCACGCCTTCAGTGACTACCGGGAACTGTTCGGGAAAGTCGACGCGGTCAGCCTTGCGGTTCCAACAACAGGTCACGCGAAAATCGGAGTCGATCTGCTGCAGAACGGAATTGACATTCTCGTGGAGAAGCCCCTTGCCGCGACGCTGGATGAAGCTCGGCATCTTATCGACGTTGCGGCACGGCACGGGCGTATTCTTCAGACGGGCCATGTCGAACGCTTCAATCCTGTCGTAGCAGCCGCCATCGAATCCGCCACGCAACCGCAGTTTTTCGAGATCCACCGTCTGGCAGCATTCACACCTCGAAGCCTGGATATCGACGTCGTGCTGGACCTGATGATTCATGACCTGGATATCGTGCTTCATCTCGTTCGATCGCCGGTCGCGGAAGTGCGGGCCGTCGGCATTCCCATTCTTTCGTCCAAGGCGGATATCGCGAATGCCAGGATCGAATTCGAGAACGGATGTGTGGCGAATCTTACCGCAAGCCGGGTCAGCTATGAGAAGACCCGTAAGTTAAGGTTTTTTCAGCCCCATGACTACATCTCGGTGGACTGCGCCACCCAGACCGGTGTTGTCGTTTCCTTGCGAATGGGGCGGGTCATCGAACGCAGGCTACAACCCGTCATTGGCGAACCGCTGAAAATTGAGCTGGAGTCCTTCGTGCGGTGCGTACAGGCTCGTTCTGCCCCCGTGGTTTCAGGGGAGGACGGATTACGGGCCCTGGAGCTTGCAATTCAGATTAACGACCAGATCGGCCGCCGGTCTAACTAACGTTTTGCGGACTTTGAGGGAATAGGCAAATCTGCGGGCTTTGCCACGCGACCTAACCTATAATTACCGGGCATGCTCCTGGACCAAAATCCCGAGTTGAAACTCAGGGCCACGCGGCCCAAGCCGCTGATTGTTTCGATTTTGGCCCATTTTGTGCTGATCCTGGTCCTTGCGTTTAATCCAGGGTGGTTTCAGGCGGAGCATCGTCGTGTTATTCGCATTGCTGGAGAGGATTTCGACCTCAGCAAGTTGCAGCTTCGACAGCTAACGCTGCCTCCCCGAATGCCGCAGCAGCGCGCGGTTCCCGCGCCGGCACCACCGCCTGCTCAGCCACCGCTGGTGCAGCAGCCACCGCTGCAGCAGGCAGCGCCACCGCCTCCTCCGCCGCCACCACCACCACCGCAGCCGCAGCCCATGCCGGATCGGGTTATCCGGCCGGATGACGTCCTTGCCGAAGGTGCAAGGCCGGACGGATCGCCCCGTGCGTCGCGCGGCGATACCCGCGAGCAGGCGCGTGCGGGCACGAATTCTCCTCGAGAGGGCCAGCAGTCCCTCGAGGAAGCCCAGGAGGCTCAAAAGGCACAGGAGGCGCAGCGCGCCCAGGAGGGACGCCAGGGCCAGCAGCTTGCATCAAATGCACCCAACAACAGGCCAACGCTGCCAAACCTCAATCCCAACGCGCTCCATCCACCGTCAAGCCTGATGAGCACCGCGGATAGAATCGTGGAAGCTCAGCTGGCGGCCGCAGCAAGAACTGGCGGTCGCACGGGTCTCTCGCGAGGGGACAACAACGGCACATTCTCAACCGACCCTGAGATTCTTTCGCCCAACCCTAAGGGAATCGACTTCGGGCCCTATCTCAATCAGCTCATCGACCGTCTGAGAAGAAACTGGTATTACGTGATGCCGGAGATTGCGCGCCTCGGACAGCGTGGCCGGGTTGACGTTGTCTTCTCTGTGACGAAAACCGGCAACGTAAAAGATCTTCAAATCGTTGCCAATTCGGGATCCGAGCCTCTCGATAAGGGAGCAATTTCGGCAATCCAGTTGTCCAACCCATTTCAAAAACTTCCTGCCGAATACGAAACGGATCTCAGGCTACGCATCGCGTTCCTCTACAATCTCAATCCATGATCTGGAAAGCTCTCGTCGCGGCAACGTTGCTGCTGCTTCCGGCCCTACAACAGGCGGAACCGACGGTCCGTATTGGTCTGGGTCAAAACCCCGCAACCGTGACGGTTCGGTCTTCGGAGGAGTTTCGAATCCAGGGTCAGGCGACGCGCACGGCAAGGTTCTCAGCCATCGTCTCGCTCGCCGAGGGCGCGGAAGGCACTGTCGTGAATCGTGATCAGCTGCGCTACCGGATGGCGATCGAACTGGATGCCAATCGCGTTGTGGTCCTGCCGATGACGAATCGAGTTCGGATTCAGCCTTCCGGGACGGCACGTCTGCAGATCAATGACAGGTCGTATAGAGGGATTCTCGAGGTCTTCGGAAACGCCCGCAATGCGTTCACGGTGGTGAATGAGCTGCCCCTTGAAGAGTATTTGCTGGGCGTGGTCCCGAACGAACTGAGCCCGTCCACGTTTGGCCAGCTGGAGGCGTTGAAGGCCCAGGCGGTCGCAGCGCGAACCTATATCGTCAAGAACATGGGGCAGTATCGGACCGAGGGATACGACATTTGTGACACGGATAGCTGCCAGGTGTATTTCGGAGCCGCGACCGAGGATCCGCTGTCGACTCGGGCCGTGACAGAAACGCGCGGTATGGTTGCAACCTATGCGGGGCAGCCGATCAATGCCCTGTACAGTTCGACGTGCGGCGGACGCACCGAATCTTCGGAAAACATTTTTTCAGAGAAGCTGCCGTATCTCGTCTCGGTGATGTGCGTCTACAAGCATCCCGAACCCAAACCCTTTACCGCAACCCGGCAGTTTCCCGATTTCAAATCTGCCGTTCTGGGTGTCGCCGGAGTGTCCAATTACACCGAACTGCGCCGGTTTGTTGGAATACAGGGAACGGGGGAGCCTCCCGCGACGAACCTTCGCGACCTGGCGAAGTACTTGCGCGAAAACTTCTATCCGAATGCGAAGCCATCGTCAGATCTGGATTTCATGGTCGAGCAGGACATCCTGCCCAGCACAGGAATGCCCAATCGCAACGACGTGCTGTATCGCCTCATCGAGCGGAAAGGCGCTTTCGAATGGCAGCAGGGCGTACTGACGTCCTGGGACGGCCAGACATTGACCCTGGCCGTCGGCGGAAGGCCGACCGCATTTCGCCTGAGCCCGGATGCGCCAATTTACTTTCGAATGGGTGAAGAGCGCACGGCGATCACGAAAGGCGGCTGGATCGGCGGCGAGTTGTTCGATTTCCGGGCAGTCGACGGCGTAATTCAAATGGCCGTGTATCGCCGGAATTTCGTCAACAGCACTTCCGATCGATATTCTCGGCTCGCGTTGTGGCAAGTGCACAAGACAAAGCAGGAGATCGACACGGCGTTTCGCGCGCTCAACCTTGGCGAGACCCGAGGGATTCGCGTCCTTGAACGAGGTCCTTCCGAGAGACCGGTTTCGACGGAGATAACAGGCACTCTCGGAAAAACCACGGTACGCGCACTGCGCTTGCGGACGCTGCTTGGACTGCGTGACAGCATGTTCTATTTCGACGAAGAACGGAATTCCCGGGGCGACCTGATCGGCATGACCTTCTACGGCACGGGTTGGGGACATGGCGTGGGGATGTGCCAGGTGGGCGCATTCGGCATGGCGCTGGATGGCGCCAAATACGACGAAATCCTGAAGACTTATTACACAGGTATCGACCTCAGAAAGATGTATTAGCGCGGGGTCAGCGACGTGGTCGCAATCAGCGCCCGGTAGCATCAGTTCTATGCATCCGATCATCGCCGTTGTGGGACCGACGGCATCTGGTAAGTCCGATCTCGCGTTGTCGCTCGCCGAGCGTTTTTACGGTGAGATCGTCAACTACGATTCGGTTCAGGTGTTCCGCGGCCTCGATATCGGAAGCGCAAAACCCTCACACGACGATCGAAAACGCGTTCCGCATCACATGATCGACATCCGCGAACCGGACGACTTGTTCACTGCCGGGGACTACCAGCGCGAAGCGCGCACGGTACTTGATGACATCAGCCGGCGCGGCCGATTACCGGTACTGGTTGGCGGAACAGGCTTGTATCTCCGAGCGCTGACAGAAGGACTTTTTCAGGGTCCTGGGCGCTCTACTTACTGGCGAACACGCCTGGAACGTATTGCGGAGGCACGAGGACGGGAGTATCTTCACCGTCTGCTTCGACGTCTTGATCCGGAAGCGGCAGCACGTATCGCCGAGCGAGACAAGCCCAAGATCATTCGGGCGCTTGAGGTCCGTCTGGATACGGGCAAGCCGCTGACAGAACACCTGAAAACCGAGGCACGCCGGCCGCTGAAGGGATTTTCAGTCTGCGTGGTAGGGTTGGACCCGCCCCGCGAAGAGTGTTATCAGCGCATCAACACTCGCGTGGAGCGCATGTTCCAGGAGGGGCTGGTGGAGGAGGTACGAGGTCTCCTCGCGCGCGGGGTTCCGGCTGACGCGAAGCCGCTGGGCGCAATCGGCTATCGGCATGTGGTTGCAAATCTCAACAACCACTGTGCATGGGACGATACAATCCGTATGATTCAACGTGACACCCGGAGGTATGCGAAGCGTCAGCTGACCTGGTTTCGACGACAGGCAAAAACAACGTGGTTTGGTGGACCTGGAAACAACAAAGCAATCGAAGAAGAAGTCCACCGTAAAGTAAACCTTTTCCTTGGTGAATTTTATGGAGTCTGAAATGGAGAACAAAGCTCCTGTCCCCCAGAACATTCAGGACATCTATCTCAACACCATGCGGCGCGACAAAGTTCCTGTGACGATTTTCCTCATCGGCGGCGTTCGGCTTGTTGGAAAGATTCGTGGTTTCGACAAGTACTCGGTTGTGCTGGAGTCCAACAACCAGGATCAGCTGATTTTCAAGCACGCGATCTCGACGATCGCCATGTCCAAGACGACTGCCGCGCCTCCTGTCCAGACTTAGCTTGGTAGAAAACGCCATACTCGTCGGTCACTCCGCTCTTGATGAACTGCGCGAACTGGCAGTGTCAGCCGGTGCGCGGGTGCTCGACGAAATGATTCAGCTCCGACGTCGTCCCGATCCGGCGACGTACATTGGAAAGGGCAAGGTCGAAGAGTTGAAGGAGTCGGTTCTAACGGAGGGAGCCGATGTCGTTATCTTCGATGCCGAGCTTTCCCCAACGCAGGCTCGTAACCTCGAGGAGGCACTCGAAACTAAAGTTGTTGATCGCACCGGGCTTATTCTGGATATCTTCGCCCGTCGCGCACGCACGAAAGAAGGACATCTCCAGGTAGAACTCGCGCAGCTGAATTACCGATTAACGCGCCTGACCGGCCACAGCGATTACCTTTCCCGCCTCGGCGGCGGCATCGGCACGCGAGGCCCCGGTGAAACGAAACTGGAAATGGATCGCCGGAAGATCCGGCATCGGATCGCCACGCTTCGCCGGGACATTGAAGGTATTCGCAAACACCGCCAATTGCATCGGGAGCGGAGGCGACGAGACCGTTTGCCGATGGTTTCGCTGGTCGGATACACCAATGCCGGCAAATCGACTCTGTTTCGGGCTCTTTCGAAAGAGGAAACCCTCGTTTCAAGCCGCTTGTTTTCCACTCTGGATACCCTGATTCGCCGGATTCGACTTGGCGGACAACGACCCGTCCTGATTTCCGACACCGTTGGATTCATTCGAAAGCTGCCGCATCAACTAGTGTCTGCTTTCCGTGCAACTCTGGAAGAAGTCGTCGAATCGGATCTGATCTTGCATGTCGTCGATGCTTCCGATTCGGAGCGTTCTGATAAGCAGGCCACAGTCCTTGAAGTCCTGAATGAAATCGGCGCGGGGGACCATGCAAGATTCACAGTCTACAACAAGGTCGATTTGCTGGGGCCTGACGACCCTTTACCGCTTTTGAAGTCTAATGAGTTCGTGGTATCGGCTGTCACAGGTCAGGGTTTGGATGAACTGGTGGAACGCGTCGTCACGGAGGTCCGTGGCGCCGAGACATTATCGACATGACGCCTTTGCTCATCGCGTTATTGCTCCAGGTCCCTATTGCTCTACCTGCGCGTGCACAGCTGGAGAACCCGGCCAGCGTAAGTCCGGTTCCTCAGAAGGCTCAGAAGGATTACGACAAGCTATGGAAGCGTTTTCTTTCAGGGAAGGAAGATACGAAGGTCGCATCCGATCTGGACAGATTTTTCAAGAAACATCCCGAAGCTCTATCCGGCCTGATCGTCCACGCCTACATCGACCTCTATGCCGGTAGAATTATGGAGTCCGAACGCCGATTCCACCAGGTGCTCGCCAGGCAATCGATGGATCCGGTAGCGCTCTTCTACCTCGGGGAACTCGCCTATGCCCGGGGCGATTTCGTCACAGCCAACGACTTTTTCACGCGTCTGCAGGCCCGTAGGCCGGCTCCAGAAGTCGAAATGAAACGGCAGCGCGCGCTGCTTCTCGCAATGGATACGCTATGGCAGGGTGCCCGGCGTGCAGCTGCGGATAATCAACTGCCGGAAGCGGAACGCCTCTACCGTCAGGCCTTGCACTTGGCGCCTCGAGAGGCCGCGCTCCATGGCCAGCTGGGAGACGTTTTACAGCGTGCGGGCAAGAGGGATGAGGCGGAAGCCGAGTTTCGTCTTCAACGCGAATACAGTGGGTCACCCACGCTCGTCGCTTCGGACCATGAGCTCACGGTGAAAGGGCTCGAGGAACTCGGCCGCTGGGGAAATCAAATCGAACGTTTCAGGGAAATACAGCTTTCGAAGGCCATCACACGAGAGCAACTCAGCGCGCTCCTCACAGGATATTTTCCCGAGCTGACCGATTTTCGTCAGTCGACAGAGATCATCACCGACATCCAGAGTTCATGGGCACGGAATGCGATCGAGACCGTTGTGGCTGCTGGGATCCTTGACAGGACTGCCAATCACGCGTTCCAGCCCGCCAGGACTGCGACCAGGGGCGAGTTTGCACAAGCCCTGGCGCGTCTCATGCGCTTGCTGCGGGTGTCCCCGGCAACCCTTGCGCCGATAGCCCCGCTGGACGTGGTTTCGGGCAGCACCCTATACCTGGAACTCCAGCCAGTCCTGGGTTACGGCCTGTTGTCGCTCGACAAGGCAGGAAACTTCAATGTCGCAGCGCAGGTCAGCGGTGAAGAGGCCGTCAGTACTGCCGAAAAACTACACGGTCTAATCCACAAAAAGACGCCCTGAAGGGCTCAGTTTTCCACAGCTACCCGTGTGACCGAATTCGGTGCAAACTGCTATAAGCCTCAGCTTTTAGGTGGGCTTATCGCACCCGCCCCAGTAGTTTTCAACAGGGTTTTCCACAGGTTCTGTGGATTCAGATTTTTCGGATCCACTCCGTAGCTTTTTTATAGCTTTTAAACTTTTGTTCCTCGGCTCGGAATTCCGGTGTGTGGCTGATCAGCCGGCACTGTGCGGCCCGCGAGGGAAACCGGATGTGCAGCAGTTCGTGGTAAAGGATGTAGTCCAGCACGAAATCCGGTATCCGGGGGGAATCAAACAGCAGACTGATAAAAACGGTTTGATGGGTCGCGTCGTAGCGGCCGAGAATCCGACGCGATCGCGTTGTCGACCAGGAAAGCCGCGGGCGTTCCAGTTTTCCCTCAAAATACTCGGTGTTGACACGATCGAAACTCAAGTCCAGGTTTTGCCAGCGACCCTTTGCGATTGCGGGACGGGGGCCGCGCCCGCGGTTTGTTCGTGCGGTACGCGCGCGTTGCTGGATTACGCTGTCGAGAATGAAAGTCCTGTAATTCGCTTGATGCCTGTGGTCGACCGTGCGGCGGTAGATTTTCGCCAGGAGAATCAGTGCGAGCGAGCGCAGTACGCTTTCCGGCGCGTCCACCAGCAGGTCGCTGACTCGGATGAGCAGGCGATTTTCCCGGAGCCGTGCAGTGTGTGTCAGACCGGCAAAGGGAAAGAATTCAACCTCGATTTTCGGCAGTGGCGTCCGCGGTTTCAGCTGCAGATGCGCATTCTGAAAGATTGGTTCCAGCGTCATTCCAGGCTAGCGATCGGCTTTTAGTGTTTTCGGAAGCGTCTTCAGAGCCTTCTGGCAATCCTCTATGGCCTTCTCCGTGTGCGATAACACTGCCTTTACTGCGGCCGTCTCTGATGCTGTCGCCGCGTGGATTTTTGCGAATCGCGGCACTTGCTCGCCGAGAAATTTTTCAAGGGCTTCGACATGCTCTCGAACGGGCAGATTCCGCTCGTAGGCATCATCGATGTTGTCCATGATTTCGTCGGTAATCTGCATAAAACCGCGCAGGAGCTCTGTTCGAGTGTGCTTTCTCAGGTAGACGTCCGGATTGACGGGTTTTGCACGGACCTCCGCGTCTTTGACTTTCGCCGCGTCTTTGACTTCTCTTTCGTAGTTCTCGAGATCCCTCTTGGCCTGCTCGCGTTCCTTCGCCGTGCGTTCGCGAAGGCCCAGGGCGACGATTCGGTTGTCCTGGAACTTGATCAGAAGCGGGACGCGCAGCGCTAATCCCTGTGCATCGCGAATGAGATCCTCTTCCTCTTCGGTGACATAGTCGTAACCCTGCCCTTGCAGCACAACAGGCAGGAGGAACAGCGCAATCGCAACGAGGAGACTCGAATGCCTCAGCCTTGTCATGGGAAAAGTGCCTTCAGCAGCTTGTCACGGATGCCGATAACGACGGTTTTCGTCTGCTCAAACGGAATGCGACGATCGAGATTCAGCGTGCGAGCAAATTCATCAAACCTCCGGGCATGCTTCCGGAGCGCGATTTCAAGCTCCTTGAAGCCGCTCGGCTTTTTCGACGCATTACGTCCGGAATTGGCCAGCGTCTGATGTGCGTCTTCAATCGTGGACGTATAGGCAGTGAGCTGCGATTGCATCTCGTCATAGTCGCCCTTGCGAACAGCTTCCCCCAGGTCTTCGATCAGGAGATCCGAGATCTTAATTCCGATCTTCGCCCGGTCTACGGGATCGGTTTCCCTGAGGAGTTTGGCCCGTTCTTTCTCGAGTTCTTTTGCGCGCTCTTCTTCGCTGGCGGCTGAAGCGACCGGTGGAAGCGCACCAGCCAGAAGCAGCACAAGGATTATTCTAATAATCTGCTTCATGGGCGAAATTATACGCCCAGTTTGGCCAGGAAAGTTCCGGTAAGAGATTCCTTATTGGTGGCAATCTGTTCGGGGGGGCCAACGGCCACTACCCGGCCGCCGCCCTCACCCCCCTCGGGCCCGAGATCGATGACCCAGTCGGCGCATTTGATCACGTCCAGGTTGTGTTCGATGATTAGAACCGTTCCGCCGGCTTCGATGAGCCGCCTGAAGGCAACCAGCAGCTTATTGATGTCGTCGAAGTGAAGCCCGGTCGTCGGCTCGTCGAAGATAAATAGCGTCTTTTCACTAACATCCCGTGACAGGAAGGCGGCCAGCTTGATTCGCTGAGCCTCCCCGCCCGACAGGGTCGTTGCGGACTGGCCCAGCCGCAGGTATCCGAGCCCGACTTCATCGAGGACCTGCAGTTTCTTCGTGATTTTTGGTACATTCGCAAAAAACTGCAGTGCTTCCCGGACTGTCATCTGCAGGACTTCATAGATGTTCTTCCCTTTGTACAGGACCTCGAGGACCGCGGTCTTGTACCGCTTACCCTTGCAGTCTTCGCAGATCAGTTCCACGTCTGCGAGGAACTGCATTTCGACGGTAACGGTTCCATCGCCCTCGCACGTCTCGCAGCGCCCGCCGGGTATGTTGAAGGAAAAGCTTCCGGAGTTGAATCCATGCGCATGGGCTTCGCGCGTAGCGGCGAAGACTTCACGAATATTGTCAAAGGCCTTTATATACGTCACGGGGTTGGAACGAGGAGTCCGTCCAATAGGGCTCTGATCCACCAGCACGGTTTCAGAGATCCACTTCGTCCCGGATTCAATCCAGCCCGCACCTCCCGGAGGCTCGCCCCCATGGATCGCGCATTTCAGTGCTTCATACAGGCAGGAATGGACGAGCGTCGACTTTCCCGACCCGGACACGCCGGTAATACAGGTCATGAGCCCAATCGGAATATCGATGGATACATCTTTCAGATTGTGTTGGGACGCCCCTTTGAGGCGGATGACTTTGCTGCCCGGACGACGACGTTCCTTCGGAAGGGGAACACGCAATTCACCGCTGAGGTACTTGCCGGTCAACGATCCCGTGGAACTCCGAATTTTGTCGAGCGGACCTTGAAAAACTATATGCCCGCCGTTTTCGCCGGCGCCGGGTCCGAGGTCGAGAATGTGGTCCGCCGCTCGGATGATTTCAGCATCGTGTTCCACAACAAGGACCGTGTTTCCGATATCTCTCAAACGCAGCAGAATCTCGATGAGTCGCTGGGCGTCACGCGGATGGAGGCCGATTGAGGGCTCATCGAGGACATAGAGTGCACCCACCAGTGACGATCCCAGGGATGTCGCGAGTTGAATACGCTGCGCTTCTCCCCCGGACAATGTCGAGGACAACCGATCGAGGGTCAGATACTGCAGGCCGACGTCATTGAGAAAGCGGAGGCGCGATTGGATCTCCCAGAGGATGCGTTCCGCAATCTCCCGTTGGGTGCTCGTGAGTTCGACGCCGGAAAAGAACTCGCCACTTTCGCGAATGGTCATGCGGCAAACGTCGGCGATGTTTTTCCCCGCAACGTAAACGTTCCGCGCTTCCGGTCGAAGACGGCTTCCACGACAGTCCGGGCAGACCGTGTATCCGCGATATCGGCTGAGGAAGACTCTGACGTGCAGTTTGTATTTCTTGGTTTCGAGATAGTTGAAGAAACCACGCACCGCATCGAGAAGGAGGTTCAGCTGATCCGAATTCAATTCGCGAACCGGTGTATCCGGGGAAATGCCGACAGCCCGCGCGGATTTCTTGAAATCGTTCAAATAGACGCGATATCGGGGCTTCGTCCACGGTTCTATCGCACCTTGATTGAGTGACAAACTGCGGTCGGGTAGCACCAGATTGAGATCGAGGTCGATCGTGTTGCCGAATCCCTGACATCGGGAGCACGCGCCAAACGGGTTATTGAACGAGAACAGGCGCGGCTCGGGACTCTCGTAGCGGATATTGCAGGTCTTGCATTCGAATGACTCGCTGAAGCGATGACGTGTGCCGCCAGGGATTTCCAACAGCACCTCACCACCACTCTCACGAAAACAAACTTCGATCGAATCGATCAATCGTTGCCGAATATCCGGCGCCGTCTTGAGCCGATCGACGAGCACATAGGCGGGCTTCTTGAAGTCCACGTCGATCAGGGACTCCGGCTGCGAGTATTCAAAGACGCTGCCGTCCTGATAGATTCGCGCGAAGCCTCGCCGCTTGATGTCGGCCAGGTACGTCGCCAGTTCCCCCTCGGACAGATTGGAGCGCAGTGGGAACAATACGTAAAATCTCGTATCAGTCGGCCACAGCAGGACAGCGTCGGCAATCTGGTCCACCGTGTCTTTTCCTACAGGCCGGCCGCACTTGTGGCAATGTGTAATGCCAACTCTTGCGAAGAGCAACCGGAGATAATCATAGACTTCGGTGGCGGTTCCTACAGTCGATCGCGGCGTGCGTGCGGTATTGCGTTGCCGTATGGCGATTGCAGGAGCGATTCCGATGACTTCATCAACTTCCGGCCTTTCAATGCGTTCGAGGAACTGCCGCGCGTAGGCGGAAAGCGACTCGATATAGCGGCGCTGACCCTCGGCATAGATCGTGTCGAACGCGAGGGAAGACTTACCCGATCCGCTGACGCCCGTGACGATCGTCAGTGCATTATTAGGGATCTCGAAGTCAATGTTCTTCAAGTTGTGAACACGGACACCGCGAACAACGATGCTATCCTGCTCAGTCAGCTTCCCGGGGACGACCATAAACGGAACATTATAGCGGCCTGGACCGTCACGATATAGGAGGGAGTTCGTCGTGACCCTTTAATGTGCTCCCACGCCGGACTTGTTGGCTGACACTGCAAAGTCATGCGGAATACCTTGCCGTCAGGCAGTGGACCGTCGTATACCGGACATTATGAGACACGTAACTCTGGCAGTCGTCGGCGCCTCCGTCCTGGTACTCGCGTTCGGTTCGTGCGTGAAACGCGAGAAACTGCAACCCGCGGCAGCGGCGCCCGAAACGAAAGCGCCACAAATCCCAACAATGCCCGAAACGGGATCTTTCGTTGTCATTGGGCACCTGCAGCATCGCGATCGGGTCGTCACGGTCAAGTCCGGCATCCAGGGACCGGTCTATAGCGTAAGCACCACGGACGGAAAGACACTTTTCGAAAACCTAACCGCGGAACAACTAAAGACCGAGTCCCCCGACATCTATAACGTGATCGATCGCGCTCATGTCAAACAGGCGGAGTTGCTGGCGACCGAAGCGCCCGTCTTATACGACGGGTTGCGCTGACGCTTACGCTCAGGGCGCGGGAACAGCGACGCGATTGTTACCGAAAGTTTCCACACGAGTGGAATAGACCCCTCGACTGTCTTGTCGACATGGACACCAGTGCGATATAAACCATGCCATGTCCCGAGTTTTTCTGGTCGTTTGCTGCTTTGTAGCTGCAGTTTCGGCAGCTGCCGAAACGCCGGGATTCACGCTGCAAGGGCGCATCACGCTGGACAAACCCGCCACTAAGGTTGTTGTTGTCCTTCAAGACCCAAAAGCAAAAAACGCAGAAGTCGCTCGCACCGAAGTGGACGAGGCCGGGAACTATTCGATCTCAGGGTTGATCAGGAGGTCCTACCGCATCGAAGCTGTCGCTGATGGAAAGAAGCAGGAACGGCGAGAAATTGACATCGTTTGCCGAGAAGGCGGGATTGTTTCGAAAGATTTTCACTACGGCCGAATTCCGTCCACTCTAACGATTAGTTTCCCTGCGGAAGATCCCGACATCGTCGACGTGGCGGAACTCGAAGGGGACTATCCTCGAGATGTTCTGCGCGATTATGAAAGGGCTTTCCAGGATTACATTAATGGAGAAACCTGGCGCGCGGTGGAGCGGCTCCAGTCGATCTCCGCGAGAGCGCCTGGTTTCTATGGCGCACATGCCCGCCTCGGCGTGATCTATCAGCAGCAGGGCTGTTTTTTCGACGCTGAAGCGGAATACTCGCGTGCCAGCGAGCTGAGCCCCCGGTCGCCGCAACCCCTCCTCAACCTCGCGAGCGCTCAACTTCGTGCTGCCGACCTGCCGGACCAGCGGGAGCAGATGACCGAAAGGGCCCTCTCGACCTTAAGACGAGCGATCGAATTGAGGCCCGGTTCTGCGATTGCATACTGCCTGTTTGGCTCGGCACATGTAAAAGCTAATCTGCTGGACGAAGCGGAAGTACATTTCAAACGGGCGTTGGAACTCGATGCGGACCTGGGAGCCGCTCAACTCATGTTGGCAAGCCTGTATATGAAGCGCGAGGATTGGCCGGCCGTGGTCGAAACCCTGCAAACCTACCTCACAGATTTTCCGTTTACTCAGGATCGCTCCATTCTCAAAAAGATGCTCGAAAACGCCCGCGCGAAGGCTCAGGAAACCCAGGACTAAAGACCAGGCAGCGATCAGGTTCGGAACTGAAAGTTGCAGATTTTCCGGGAGCAAGGTATACACGAACCATGCGTCCGAGTCTTGCGGTCCTTCCGCTGATGATCCTGATTGCGTCGAGCGTCTATGCGCAATGCGCGCAAACGCCCTCGGCCTACGTCATTCGCGGCAGGGTTATCGCGCCGGGTGAACGGTGGGATCGATACCATGAAGTGCTACAGTTCGATGAAGCCCGTCTCGTCACATGGGCTTACACGGACTCGACCGGTCAGTTTTCGCTTCCCGGGCAACCCCCCGGCAACTATTACATAACCGTAAAGATTGATGGTTTTAAGGAGAATAAGGAACGCATCCGTGTGGAAGGCTGCATCGGCGTCATTTATCACTTTGCTTATCTCGAATTCGATGACGAGTTAGTGCTCCGCCCCGTCATTCTCGACTTCACCGGTGAAGTCAACGAAACCGTTGATGTTGCGGAGCTCAAGCGCTCGTTTCCCAAAAAAGCCGTCGACGAGTTTGAGCGCGCCCGTGGTGAAAGACTTCAAGGTGAAGCCGACCGCGCTCTCACGCGTCTTGAGAAACTGGTCAAAGAATATCCCGACTTCTATGATGCGCGTAATGCGCTCGGATCGGTGTATCTGGAAGCAAAGCGCTACCGGGATGCCGAAACGCAGTACAACGAAGCTCGCCGGCTTAAGCCCTCCTCCGCGGCCCCGTTCGTGAGTCTTGGCAGCCTGTATGTTCAGGAGGCGGAAGCGAGTTTGAACGCCGAGCCCGAAGTGGGAGGGGCCATTGTTGTCCCCGCCGCGGATCTGGGGATCATCCTTAGTGATGCTCGGGAAGTTCTTACAGAAGCAATCAAAATCAAGCCCGATGCATCCTTTGCCTATTACCTCATGGGAATTGTGGATACGCGCGTCGGGAACTACCCGAAGGCTGAAGAGAATCTGCGCAAGGCCCTTGAAATCGAACCAAAGCTGCGATGGTCGCGGCTCGCTCTTGGCAATCTTTTTATCAGACAGGGCAAACTGAAGGAAGCCATTGCTGAATACGATACCTATCTCGCGGATTACAAGAATGTCAGCAACCGCCCCGATGTGGAGGGCGCTCGCGCCAGGATTGCCCAACAGCTGGCCCAGGAAACGAAGTGAGTCGCCTTGTCTTGGCAATCACGATGATGTTGATTGCAACTGCAGCGAGAGCGCCCGTCTCTGCCCAGACACCTAACCGGCCGGGCGGTTTCACCATCAGCGGCCAGGTCGTTGTCCCGTTGGCGAACTTCCAGCAGATGTTTGAGGTTCTGCTACTCCAGAACGCAGAGCAACTCGTGCAGGCGACCGTTGCGGATAGCCAGGGACGATACCGATTTGTCGGCGTGCCACGAGGAACCTACTTCATCAACGTCAAAATCGAGGGGTTCCAGGAAGTGCGTCAGCGAGTCGACGTCGGATCGGAATCCATCATCAATATCATTCTCGATTTCGAAGAAGAACGAACCGTCGTCAAGCCTGCCACAGATTTTTCCGGAGAAGACAAAGAGGTCGTCAGCGTTACCGATATTTCAAAGACCTACTCACCGGCGCTTCTCGAACGGACGCGAGCGGCTGAAAAGGACATTCTTGCCGGAAACTACGCAAAGGCTGTGCCGGTTCTGGAAGAAGTTGTTCGCGAAGCCCCGGAGTTCTACCAGGCCAATCGTTCGCTGGGTACTGCGTATCAAAAGCTCGGCCGTTTTCGTGACGCCGAGTCCGCATACCGAACGGCTTCAGAGCTTAGACCGACATCGGCCGCTCCACTGATCAGCCTCGCCAGTCTGTACGTGGAGGAGTCTGATGCCAGCTCCGGACACGGGAGCGCCGTGATGCGTGGAATACTGAATGAAGCACTCGCAAGCTTGCACGCCGCGCTGAAGCTGAATCCTGACGCCCCCTTTGCTCATTACCTGTTGGGCGTTACGTACTACAAGTCGGCGCTCTTCGAAGATGCTGAGGATAGCCTGAAGCAATCTTTGAAGCTCGCGCCCGATCTCCTGGAAGCGCATTTGGCGTTGGCAAATTTGTATGTCAGGATCCAGGAGTGGCCGAATGCGATCGCTCAACTGGACGCGTATCTCGCAGCCAGTCCTAAATCGCCGATCCGTGATCAGGTTCAGGCTATGAGATCGCGCGTTCTGACACGATCCCAATCGCGACCTCCCCAGCGTATTCCCAACTGATCCTTATCGAATCCGCGCGGCGTTTTCAGGCGTAATCTTAAATTCACTTACTCTTCCACTCGCTCCCAGCGAACCGAGGTCCCTGCCGTTAACCCGCATGGTGACGCCTGCTGCGTTTCCAATGGTGACGTCGATGGACTGACTCGCCGAGAAACGTCGCGCATCACCAGCCTGTAGGATCTCTGACACGGCAACTGTTCCATCCGTGGTGACCTTGACCCACGTGGCGTCTATCACAGCCAGATCCACTGCAAGGGCTGTCTGGCCTGATGGAGTAGGAGACGTTCGAGGCTCCGGCGGCAAAGATGGAGCGGGCGACACAGGCGACGGAGTGGGCGCCGCCGGCGGGGGCGCTGCCACGAGTGTCTCCTCGGGAGTCTGAGGGGATGGATCTCCCGCGAGAGGCACCGGAGCATCACGTCTTTCCAGGGTTTCCTGTGTGGTGGCGGCAACAGCAGACGGAGGCGCCTGTCCTGTCGTGGCAGACTTACGCGTTACGAAGTAATACGCTGCCACCAAGACGAGAAGTATCGCAGCCGCAACGATGTACAAATTCCATTCGGGGGTTCTCGAGGAAGGCTGGTCTACATCGCGCGTGACATCGATTGTTTCCTGAACTGCGGCGGAAGCTATCCTGTCGTAGTCAGCCACCGCCTGGTCCGAATCGAGTCCGAGGTACTCCGCGTATGCGCGGATAAATCCGCGGTTGAAGATTCCCCCGGGCAGCAACTGAAATGCTTCGTTTTCGATTGCTGTCAGGAAACGGGTGCTGATGCGAGTTTCTGCAGCAATTTTTTCAAGCGGCAGGCCGGCGGTTTCTCTCGCCTTCCTGAAGTTTGCGCCAAAGTTGGACATTCAAAAGGGGAATCCTCCAGCCCGTAAGTTCCTCAAAATGATATGGAAGCGGCTTTCTCCGCGTCAATTGCTTTTGGTTGTGGATTCTGGTAGGTTTGCGGCCTCGTGGAAGCCCTCGGAATGATTGAAACGCGCGGTCTCGTTGGCGCTATCGAGGCTGCGGACGCAATGGTAAAGACCGCGAATGTCGTTCTGATCGGCCGGGAATACCTTCTCAACGGATATGTCGCGGTGCTCGTCCGCGGCGATGTCGGCTCCGTCAAAGCCGCGACGGAAGCAGGTTCGACGGCAGCGCGCCGCGTCGGCGAACTGATTGCCACTCACGTCATCCCACGTCCATTCGAAGAAACGGAAGGATTGTTACAACACTGGAAGGGCGGCCGCAGGTCATGAACAGGGATCTCGAATCTATTCAGGAAGCACGTGACCTTGCGAACGCAGCGTTCACCGCGTTTCAGGAATTCGAGCACTTCACAGAGGAACAAGTCGAACGCATTCTTGCCGAGATTTCCAAGGCGGGCATCGCCCATGCGTCTGCCCTCGCGAAATCGGCCGTTGACGAAACAGGCTACGGAACCGTCGAGCACAAGACCCAGAAAAATCTCTTCTGCGCGCGCGATGTCTACAACGCCATCAAGCCGATGAAGACAATTGGGATTGTCACTGAAGACACGGAAAAGAAGGTCCTTGAAGTCGCGAGCCCCATTGGCGTGATTGCCGCGATCATCCCATCCACGAATCCGACATCAACCGCCATTTATAAGGCTCTGATCGCGCTGAAGGGCCGTAATACCATTGTGTTCAGCCCCCATCCCTCGGCGGCGAAATGTATCAACGAAACGAGCCGACTTCTTGCCGCAGCTGCCGAAAGCGCAGGGGCACCCAAGAATGTGATTTGCTGCATGAAGGCTCCCACTCTCGAGGGCACGGATGCTCTCATGAAGCATTCTCGAACTTCGTTGATTCTCGCGACGGGTGGCACGGGCCTCGTCAAGGCCGCCTATAGTACAGGGAAGCCCGCTTATGGCGTGGGGCCTGGCAACGTTCCGACATATATCGAAGGTACCGCCGACGTTCCGAAAGCCGTCCGGGACATTCTTACGGGCAAGACATTCGACAATGGCACCCTGTGTTCTTCCGAGCAATCGGTCATTTGCGATGCCTCGATCAAAGACGCCGCTCTCGAACAACTGCGCGCTCAGGGGGCACACATCTGCAGCCCATCCGAAAAAGCGCTTCTCGAGCAGACCATCCAAACCCCGCGTCGAACGTTGAACACGAAGATAGTGGGACAATCGGCTGCGAAGATCGCAACGATGGCAGGCTTCAAGGTGGCTGCCGGGACGAGGGCAATCGTTGCACACGCCGACGGCGTGGGCGATGCATACCCCATCTCGATGGAGAAGCTTTCTCCACTGCTTGCGTTCTATGTTGTTAACGATTGGCGTGAAGGATGCGCCAGGTGCATTGAAGTCCTCTCGTTCGGGGGACTCGGACATACATTGAGTCTGCATACGCGCGACGAAAAAGTTGTCCGGGAGTTCGCTCTAAGGAAACCTGCATTTCGGATCTGCGTGAACACCCCGGCAGCGCTTGGAGCAGTGGGCTATACAACCAACCTGTTTCCGTCAATGACTCTTGGGTGCGGCGCACCGGGCAATAACATCACGTCCGACAACATCTCGCCCCTTCATCTGATCAATCTAAAACGGGTCGCCTGGGGCGTACGAGACGTTGAGGCTCCTGCTCCTGCCGCGCGCGGCGTCATCGAGAAAGTCGTCGACCAATGGATCGGACAAAAAGCCGAGAAGCCGTTGCCGCAATCGGCGTCTCCCCCGTTGTCTTCGTTCACGGAACTGCAGCCGGCGGCAGCAAAACCTGTCGCGTTCGTTTGCGAAGAGGATGTTCGTGTCGCAATCGACTCCAGATCGCACATCGTTTTGGGCAGGAAAACGATTGTGACTCCGTCCGCCAGGGAACTCGGAGACGCCAACGACGTGTTCGTGATTGCCGATTAGTTTCGCGGAGATCACCGGTTTCCAACCGCCGTTTACCGGTAACTTCTTGCCGGAGGCGAACTTTGTTCGTACATTCACACGAGTTTTCAATCTTTCGCAATGAGGTGTGCTCATGAATGAACAACGCCCTGATGCGGCGCCCAATTCCCCACCGCCGGTTTACCGGCGGGGCACCGAAACCTGGAAGCCTCTTCTCGCGGTTGGAGCTGCGCTGCTCGTTCTGGCCCTTCTTTTCAGCAAGCCTACTTCAGCTGGCGATGGAAACCTTCGAAATGGTGTGGACAGGTTCAGCGATCTCGCGATCATGGGCGGAGTCAAACGAACCAATCTGTCGAAGGATTTTCGTGGTGGAGAAGCGACGGCCGTGATGGGAGGTATTGAGATCGACCTCAGAAACGCCATTATGGACCGCGAAGAAGCCGTGTTGGACGTCTCATCCGTCATGGGTGGGGTCAACATCCGCGTGCCGGAAGGATGGACTGTTGTGTCCCGCGTGAGCTCAATTATGGGAGGGTTCAAGGATGATACGCGTCATCCAGAAACCGATGACCATCGTCTCGTGCTGAAAGGGACCGTCATCATGGGAGGTCTCAAGGTCTCGAACTGACAGCCCTACCGTCGTTTCGGGATGTCTATCCGCGGGCTGGCACCGATTTGCTCATACTTGAGCCCATCCGCGGGCCGGTCCAGTCGTCGAATATATGCAGTCTGTGGTTGGGACTGACCGGGGTTCGCTCGGATGACAACCCTGTCTCCAGGCTTCAAGGTACTACTGGTTATTCCGATGTCCGCCAACTCTGAGCGGTTGTCCATCTCCAGGCGCCACTGCTGCTTCTCCCCGTTTCGTCCTTCAACCGCGATCGTAAGAAAAGGATGTGGGTTGATGAACTGGAACTGGACGACAACGCCTTCGATCGTGATGTCCCGGTCCATCTCGTACGAACCTGACAACGAATGATGGGCGTGCATGGAAACGCTCGCCGCGGCGAGAACCAGGGCGTAATTTAAGAGTCTCCAATTCATTGATGCGATTGTAGCTTTTGTCACAGCAGACGCCAATCCATCTTGATGCCCCCCTGGGTATGGAAATCCCTTTATACTGACGACAATGAAGCTGAAGCGGTTAGGCCTGTACCGGGTAACCCGAGTCCTCTCCTGGGTACTGCCAGTTGTCATCATCGTTTTTATTTCAATCGCTGCGTGGAGCTATCTGGCACGCACGCGCAACGGCGACGCTATGGCTCACGGCGTCGTCGATGGCTTGCCTCCAGGTCTTGAGGTGAGTACAAGCGGGGCCCACTATGTCGCCTCGGAGGGAGACAGAAACATTTTCCTCATCACGGGGCGGAAGATGCTTAGTTTCAAGGATAACCGCACCGTGATGGAGGACGTCGAAGTTCTGATTTACGCGCAGCGGGCGGAAGATCCCGACCGGCGGATTCGTGGCGGTGAATGCAGCCACGACAGGATGACCAACCACATCGTCTGCAACCGCAAAGTCAGCGTTGAACTGGAACCCGGCACCATCGCTCACACAGAGAAGCTCCTGTATGAACATAGCGGCGGCCTCATTTCATCTCCCGTACACACGAGGCTGGTTCGCACAGGTGAGATGACCGGCAATGCCGGTCGAATGGAATATTTCATCAATACCGGGCTCATGCGCCTGTCGAACAAATTCGAGATCCATCTCGCACGCGGCGGCGGCATGGGCGGGGGCACCGGCGAATTTCAATCCCGGGAAAACTGGGCAGCTGTATCGCAGGGCCTGAATATCACGTCCGGTACGGGCCGAATGTATGGAGACGGCGGGCGGGCTGAACTACTCCCGGGCACGTATCGCCCGAAAAAAGTTACGGTCGATGGGAAGGCAACCACAGAGGCGACATCGTTCACCGTTAGTTCAGACTGGCTGCAAAGCGACTTGTCGGATGCGGGCGATATCGAGCATGTCTTTGCTCGAGGTAACGTCCGAGCAGAACGTAAAGTCCCCGGCGAGTCGGCTCAAGGAGCTTCCGGCAGTGATTCCTTGAATGGCATATTGACTGGACCCGAAGTCGAGGGATGGCTTGAGAACGGAAGTCTCAAAGTCGTTGAGGCACGCCGAAATGCGACTTTCGACAGCGGCAATTCAGGAACTCTCGAGGCCACAGACTCCATTCGCATCGAGCCGTCCGGGAAATCCGGATCGTTGAGGACTCAGGGGCTCTCGAACTTCAAGCGAGACGGTCTGACCATTGATGGAAGCAATTTCGTTATTGCTGTAAAGGACGAATCGAACGAGCAGGTCTTCAATACCACCGCCCGGGCTACCCTGACCGCGGTCGGTCTCACGACAACTGCAAACACGACAAACGCCAGTTTCGATACCCGGACGAAAACGCTCACCTCCATGCTCCAGACAGGAAACGTCACCTTCAAGGAGGAGAAGGGTGGCCGCACAGGATCCGCGGGCCGGCTAACCGTGCGCGACGCGGGCAATCGGATCGAAATGGAGGAGGCCAATCCCGAACTGACGGACGCTCAGGGAACGCTTTACGCGTCAAAGATCATGCTGGATCGAAAATCGGAATCGTTTACAGGTGAAGGGGGGGCCGGGAAGATCCGAATGATCAGTCGCTCCGGCTCGAAGCCGGCAATTATCGTGGCTCGGCGCGTTGAAGGGCGTCTGGGTGGCGAAAACCCGCGTGTTGAATACACGGAAAGCGCTGAAATGTATCCGGGTGACGACAGCAAGATCGAAGCGTCAAAGTTGACTCTGTATCCTAAGGAGAAGCGGGTGGAAGCTTCCGGAAAGGTTCGTTCGATAACGACGGGCCAGGAAGTTACGGCAGACGAGCTTCAATTTCGCAGTTCCGCCGAAGGTCCGCAAGTGGCCTACTACAAAGGAAATGTTTCGGTATCAGGCGACTTCGTTCGGCCGAAGTCCCAGACGAACACGGCTGACAAAAAGGTGCATCTTTCGTTGCGATCGAATGACCTTGAGATACATTCGAGAGACGGTAATCTGGGCAGGATTGTTGCCCGAGGTAACGTCGACATGGTCCAGGGAGTGCAAAAGGGCCGTGGAAACTTCATGGAATACGACGTCGCGACCGGAGCCGTTCATCTAACGGGAACGTCCGCGTCCCCCGCTGAAGTTTCTGACGGAGATCGCACCTTCCGAGGCTGCAGCGTTCAGATCGATGCAGATGGCACGAAGAAAGCAACGAACTGCGAGAACGGGAGAGTCACAACATCGATCAACAAGAAGTAGTCTCGCTCCGGACTGTCGGCATCTCGAAATCGTACAAAGGACGCGCCGTCGTGCGCGACGTCAACGTCCAGGTCGCGCAAGGCGAAGTTGTCGGATTGCTGGGACCCAATGGCGCCGGAAAAACGACAACGTTTTACATGATTGTCGGATTGACACGACCCGACGTCGGGTCGGTCATGCTCGGTTCGCATAACATCACGAATCTTCCGATGTACCTGCGGGCTCAGAACGGCATCGGCTACCTTCCCCAGGAGGCTTCGGTTTTCCGAAAACTGACTGTGGAAGCAAACATTATGGCGATCCTTGAAACGCTCCGTATTTCAGGCCGGGAGCGCAGGAAACGTCTCGACGGGTTGCTGGAGGAGTTCGGCATCACTCATGTCCGCAAGAGCATTGCAGACACGCTTTCAGGTGGGGAACGACGCCGTGTCGAAATTGCGCGGTCCCTGGTGATTTCACCGAAATTCATTTTGTTGGATGAACCGTTCTCAGGAATTGATCCGATTACGGTTATTGAAATTCAAAAAATCATCGCGCACTTGAAATCACGACACATTGGCGTGCTGATAACAGACCACAACGTGAGAGAAACCTTGCAGGTCACAGATCGCGCTTATATCATCAATAACGGTTCAATTTTTCGGTCGGGAACGCCCAGAGCGTTGGGAAACGACCCTGAAGTAAAGAGGGTTTATCTTGGAGAACACTTCACTCTGGACTGAGCCGCAGTAAAGAAGTCTTCGTACCTATGGCTTATCTCGAACACAAACTGAACCTCAAGGTTCAGCAGAAGCAGTTGCTCACGCCCAGCCTCGTGCAGATGGTGAACCTGCTACAGCTGAACAAGCTTGAACTCACCGACATGATCCAGCAGGAGTTGGTGCAGAATCCCGTCCTGGAGGAGGGCACCGAAATTGTCGAGGGGCCAGAGCTAACCGCCGAAAGTCCGGATCTGCAGCTGGGACGCAACGGCAATGAGGCGCCTTCTGCAGAACCCGATGACACGGAAACCTCCTACCTCGAAATCAGCCAGCGTGAAAAAACCGTGGCCGAAAACGTGGACGCCAAGGCACCGGAACCTGAGACCGACGGCGACCCTTACGGCGATATCGACCTCCAGAGTTTCGACAACTATCTGAATGACAGTGCCTCCAGACCCCGGGAAACCGAGATCTTCGAGAAACCTTCATTCGAGAACTTCATTGCCAAAACGCCGACATTGACCGACCACCTCGAGTGGCAGCTCGGCCTTACAAACCTCGAGCCTCAAATACGGCTGGCGTGCCATTCAATCATCGGCAACCTGAACGAAGATGGATACCTGTGCGCGGTCGACGAGTCGGGCAGGGAATTGCCGATCACGCTGGAAGAAATTGCCGAAAGTGGAGAGCACGCTCTGGAGGATGTCGTTCAGGCCCTTGAAATTGTCCAGGCTTTTGATCCCCCCGGCGTCGCGGCGCGCGATCTGCGCGAGTGCCTCATGCTGCAACTGTACTCGCTCGGCGAGGATGACTGCTTTTCGATGGATATCGTGCGCGATCACCTGGCCAAGGTCCAGAGCAAGCAATACAAGGAGATTGCGAAAGCGATGGGGCTCCAGCTCGAAGAAATTCTGGATGCTATCGAAATCGTCAAGGCTCTTGATCCGCGTCCCGGCCAGAAATACAACCGCGTTGCCGCCCCGACAATCGAACCCGATGTCTATATCGTCAAGGTGGGTGGTGAATACAAAGTTGTCGCCAATGAAGATGAAGTGCCGCAGCTGAGGCTCAGCACAACCTACCGCCAGTTGCTGGAACGCGACACCACGCTGAACAAGGAAGTAAAGAATTACGTCAAGGATCGGTTCCGTGACGCTGTTCAGCTGTTGAAGAATCTCGAGCAGCGCAAGCACATCATCGTGAAGGTCTGTGAATCCATAGTTCGGCGACAGACGGAATTTCTCGACAGCGGAATCGACCTCCTGAAGCCAATGATGATCAAGGATGTCGCGGAGGAAATCGGCGTACATCCCTCCACCGTCAGCCGGGCCGTCGCCAATAAGTTCGCTCATACAGCGCAGGGAGTTTTCGAACTGCGTTACTTCTTTTCCGAAGCCGTCAACGGCCCCAGGGGGACCGACACATCCCTGCTGATTGTCAAACGTAAGGTTAAGAAGTACGTCGAGTCCGAAGATCCGCGTGCGCCATTGACCGATGAAAAAATTGCGCTCCTGCTGCAGGAGAACGACGGTATCAAGGTGAACCGCCGCAGTATCACCAAATATCGCGAAGATATGAGGATTCCCAGCACGCATCAGCGCCGCCGAAGAGACTAAGGAGGCCTCTCTATGAAAGTCGATATTACGGGCAGACACATCGAAATCACCGAGCCTCTCCGAAAGTTTGCGACCGATCGAATTGAAAAAATGCGTGGTGTTCTCGACGACGTGATGGAAGTTCACTTCGTTCTGACAGTGGAAAAGCACCAGCGCCACTTCGCCGAAGCCAATATCAAGACGCGGCATGATTTTCATCACGGGGAAGAGGTCAGCACCGACATGTACACCTCGATAGCGGCGGTGCTGGACAAGATCGAGAAACAAATCCTGCGTTCAAAGGACAAAACCATTTCGCGGAAGCGCCACGGTGGGGCCAGGGAGACCGTAGAGCCCGAAGTGTGAACTCTTTCGTCATCATCACTGGTCTCAGCGGCTCCGGAAAAGGAACCTTCCTCCGGGCGCTCGAAGACCGGGGATACTTCTGCGTCGACAACCTCCCCGTCGGTTTGCTTAGCAAGTTTTACGAGCTCACCCTGAAATCCGAAGACGAAACGACGAAGGTCGCAATGGTGATCGACGTCCGGGAGGGGGAGATCCTCCGCCAGTTACCCGCAATCTACGATGAACTCCGCAGGCAGGAGGGCCTGAAGGCGTCCCTCTGGTTTCTGGAAGCCTCAGAGGCCGCTCTCGCCCGCCGCTTCAGCGAAACTCGCCGGCCCCACCCGTTAAATCCGGATCGTCCGATTAGCGAGTCCATCGCCCGGGAACGCGAACTGCTCGCTCCCATTCGCGACATTGCCGATCACATTCTCGACACGTCGGCTTTGACCATCCACGAACTGAGGAAACATGCGCACAGCGTGTTCGGCGAACAGGAAGCTCGACTCCTGATTCTTCTGGTCAGCTTCGGTTTCAAGTTTGGAGTGCCAACCGTTTCGGACCTTGTGTTTGACGTGCGCTTTTTGCCGAACCCACATTTCGTACCACACCTGAAAGCCCTCAGCGGAGCAGACTCTGCCGTCATTGAGTACATGAACGATAAGACAGAGACCGGCGAGTTTCTTGATCGGCTCGAAGGATTTCTTGATTTCCTCATTCCCCAATATGAGAAGGAAGGCAAGTCTTACGTTACCGTGTCCATCGGATGTACCGGAGGGCGTCACCGCTCTGTCTTCATCACGAATGAAGTTGCCAAACACTTCGAATCACTCGGCTATCGTGTGAGGGTCACGCACCGGGATTCGGAAAAAACTTAAGCGGCCACTGTATTTCGCAGATAACTTTACAACGCAAAGTCGAAATGGTACCGTGACCTCCGATGGATCCGATCGTCGTGGAGGACCGACAGCCTGCGCTGGCCGAAGCAGAGGAGCATGTCTCGAGGGCACACCGCCCCTGGCGCGTCCGGCGATTCCTGCAGTTCGGCGGAATCGCTGCCGCATCGTTGGTCACGTGTGCGCCCCTGTTTCTCGCGCGGCGGCCCCGGACTCCTTTGCGCGTGCTCTGTATCGGAGCCTTTGACTACGCAGCGCGTCTGGCCGGACACAGGCTTGATCGGAGCCGCCGGATAGCCCTTGCGCACGCGTGTGACTTTGGCGCATTGCGGAACGACTTCTACGATCAGCACCGGTTGAAATCTGCCGAGTATCGCCGGCTGAGGCGCAGCATCGCACATCTGGTGCCGCAAACGGCCACACGGCATT